>JALYKF010000114.1 GCA_030774905.1 Chloroflexota bacterium | reverse complement strand
CTCATGGACGTCGGCAGCGTGAAGCGCGAGGTCGCCCAATTCGCGGAGTCGGCGCCCGCGAGCGCGCGCGTCGTCGGCGGCCATCCGATGGCCGGTGCCACCGAGCACGGCTACGAGGCGGCGCGCGCTGATCTGTTCCGGGACCGGCCGTTCTTCCTCGTGCCTACGGCGCGCGCCGATGACCGGGCGATGGGGCTTGCCGGAGATCTCGCTCGCGCGGTCGGCGCAGTGGTCACCGTCGTGTCCGCGCAGGAGCATGACCGGATCGTCGCGACGCTATCGGGCCTCCCGCTCGCGGTCGCGACGGCGCTCGCACGCGTCGGCGCGGACGTGAGCGCCTTCGCCGGTCCGGGCTTTCAGGACGCGACGCGGCTCGCGCGCACGTCGCCGGAGCTCGCGGACGCGGTGCTGCGGGGGAACGCGGTCGAAGTTCGGGCCGCGCTGGGCAAGCTGCGCGCGGCCCTCGATGAGATCGAGCGGGAGCTCGACTAGCGGCCCAGGGCCTTCGCCATCTCGTAAAAATCCGGGAAGGTCTTGGAGACGGTCTCTGCGCCCTCGATCGCGACACCCGGCACCTGCAGTCCGAGGATCGAGAACGCCATCGCCACCCGGTGGTCGCCCTTCGCGTCGACCACACCACCCCGCAATGGCACGGGCTCGATGCGGATCGAGTCGGCGTACGCCACCGCGCGCCCGCCGAGCGCGTTGATGCCGTCGGCGACCGCGTGGATGCGATCGCTCTCCTGCAGCCGGGTGTGGGCGATGCCGCCGAGCTCGGTGGGCGTCTCGGCCTGCGTCGCCACGACCGCGAGGCTGGGAAAGACATCGGAGCAGTCGCGTACGTTGTCGACGACGCCCTGGAGGCGCCCGACGCGCCGGATCGTCACCGTGCCCTTGCCCCGCCCCACGGAGCAGCCCATCTCCTCGAGGATGGAGAAGAACCGCAGGTCGCCCTGCCCGCCGTGCGATTCGTGCGCATCGACGTTCTCGATCGTCACGCTGCCGCCGCAGATCGCCGCCGCGGCCGCCGGGTACGTCGCGGCCGTCGCGTCGCCGGGGATCTCCCACGACCGGGCCTTGACCTTCTGCGGCTTGATCGAGATCCGGTCGAGCGTCGGCGCGTCGGCCTTCACCCCGCGCTTGTCGAGCGCCGCGAGCGTCATGGACACGAACGGCGCGGACACGAGCGAGCCGGTGATCTCGAGGTCGATCCCGCGCTCGAGCCGCGGCGCGACCAGGAGGAGCGCCGAGGCGAACTGACTCGACTGACTGCCGGGCACGGAGACCGGCCCGCCCCGGATCGGTCCTGTGAGCGTGAGGGGCAGCGCGTCGCTGTCGGCGCTGGCGCCCAGCGCGCGAAGCGCGTCCACCAGCGGCGTGAGCGGACGGCCGCGCAGGCGGTCCGAGCCGTCGAAGCGCGTGTCTCCGTCCGCGAGCGCCGCGAGGGCGAGCGCGAATCGCGCCACCGTGCCCGCTTCGCCCGCCTGCACCGGCCCCGTGGCATGCGGGATCGTCTCCGCGCCATGGATGGTGACCTGGAACGTCTGATCCCACTCGAGCTGGTAGCCGAGGGACGCGAGCGCCTGGCGCATCGCTCGCACGTCGTCACCCGGGTCGAGCGTGCCCATCTCGAGACGCGAGCGTCCGTCCGCGATGGCGGAGAGGACGAGCTCGCGATTCGCAATGCTCTTCGAGGCAGGCACACGCACCCGCACGTCGCGCAGCGGGTGGCGGAATGGGATGATCGGGCGGGGAGTCATGGGACAAGGGATTATGGCCACTGATCCGATGCGACCGCTTTGGCGCCCACTGCTCCTCGCATGCGCGCTCGTCGCGGCGGCGTGCGGAGCGGAGGCGCCTGCGCCGACGGCGCCGTCGGCGAGTCCGACCGCCGCGCGCGCGTCGCCGACGGCGGGTCCGCCGGTCATCACCCTCATCGCATTGGGCGACCCACGGCAGGCGCCGCGCTGGGTCACTGGCCGATGGGTATCGACCCTGCCGTTGCTCGAGGTGCGGGTCTCGGTCACGCCGGCGTCGCCGTTCGCGTGCGCGGCGACCCTCGATGTCGGGCGGCAGAGCGGCACGTACGAGTGTGTGGGTCTGCTGCCCGCGTCGACCGATGTCCGCGTCGAGTTGCTCGGGACGGGCGGCCAGGGCGCGCAGGCGTCAGCCTCGAGGTCGTTCAGGACGATGGGGGAGCGCCTGACCGGGGTGCCGTGGTTCACGGAGTTCGAGGATCCGAACGGCGAGGCGCTCGCGTGCGCGGCCGCGAGCGTGCGGATCATCCAGGTGTTCACGATGGGCCGCGACGTCGCGACCGCACGCCAGATCCTCGAGCGCGGGATGCCGCTGAACAAGAGCGCCGACCCCGGCATCGATCCGGCCGCCATCGCCGCGGTGATCTCGAGCCTCGAGCCCGCGAACCGCTATCACTACTACCGCTACCCGACCCGCGAGAGCGCGACCAAGGCCGCGGTCTACTGGCTCGCGCGATCGGCGAAGCCCGTGATCGCGCTCTCGCTCGCGGGCCAGCACGGGCCGATCATCACGGGCTACACCGGTTCGATCGGGCCGACGTTCGCCGACGCGGCGGTCATCACCGGTCTCGTCGTGGAGGATCCGCAGCGCGGGGACACCGATCCCGCCACCGCGAAGCACCGTCCCGACAAGTCACGGTCTGTCGAGTTCCAGACCGGCAAGCTCATCGGGATCGCCGAGTGGTACGGCGACGAGTGGTGGTTCCGCGATGCCTACAAGGGCTCGATCGTCTTCAACGTGGACGCGAGGGTCCACGACGTCGACCGGAACGATGGCCTGTATCCGAGTCCGCACTGGGACGGCACATTCGTCATCCTCGTTGACGATGGCGACCTGTCGACGCCGCCGGACCGCGAGGGACACATTTCAGCTCGCTGACCCGGTCGGGGGAGGGACAAGCGATGCGGTGGGCCTAGGGTGAAGGTGTTGAAGCCGCCGTGCGTGCTCGTCGTCGACGACGATCGGAACATCCGAGAGCTGTGCGCCGTCGTGCTGCGCGACGATGACGGCTACCGGGTGCAGACCGCGGTGAATGGGCAAGATGCGCTCGATCAGCTCGGGTGCGCTCCGGACCTCATCCTTCTCGACCTCGGCATGCCGCTCATGGACGGCCGCGAATTCGTGGCCCAGCTCCGCCGCGTTCCGAAGTACGAGTCCACTCCCGTGCTCGTCATGACCGCCGCGCTCGGCATCGGGCCGGTGCAGGGCACGCAGGGCACGATCCAAAAGCCGTTCGAGAACGAGGCGCTCCTTGGCCGCATCGCGGGTCTGCTCGCTCCGACCGCCTGATCCGCCAGTGCGCGCGCCCCTCGTTCAGGGCTTGGTCAGGAGGATCGCGTTCGGGAGGAGCCGGCCGGGCCCGACGGTGTATTGCCCCTCGATCCACATCGCGGCCGTCCCGCCGCCGTCGAGGTTGATCGCGTCCCGCACGCCGAGGGCCTGCAGCACGAGCTGCGCTTCTTGGAGCGATGCGTTCTCGACGACCGCCAGATAGACGTATGTCCCGTCTGTGCCCATGGACCCCTTCAGGCCCTTCTCCGTCTGCTTCACCGTCTGCTCGGCGCTGATGTCGAGCACCGCGCCGCCCTGCAGCAGAAGCATGAACATCGAGATCCCCGCGGTGATCGGCGCGTTGGCCGTCGGTCCCTGCCCGTACACGTACGCGCGGCGGTAATACGTGGGGGTCTTTCCGTTGAAGATGACGAGCCCGTTCTGGCCGATGAGCGCCGGCTTGTTGATCCACGTGCCGAGGTCGCTGTTGTACATCGCGTAGTCGTACGAGTTCACCTTGTTCGCGCATTCCGCGTAGTCGGGCGGGCAGAGGTACGTGCCGTGGATCGCGGCATACGCGCGATCGGCTGTCGCGAACTGGTCGAGGGGCTTCACGGGGCAGTTGTTCGCGCAATACGTCGCGTTCGCCGTCACCGTCTTCACGGTCACGTCGGCGAGCCGCTCCTTGATCAGGTGCGTCGTGAACGTGCCGCGGGCCGTCGGCACCGCGAGCGTGCTCGAGCCCGTCGGGCTGTACACGCCGGTGGGCGGCGGCGGGGGCGTGCCATCCGGGTTGAGGACGGTCACCTGCCAGAACACGCCGTAGTCCTCCATCCAGGTGGCGCCCTCGACGAGCGGACGCAGGTACAGGCGGTACGACCCGGGGATCAGCGGCGCCTGGATCGTGAACTGGAACCACGCGACCTGCGCGGGGCCGACGTACGCGGCGGGCTGCAGGGCGATGCGGTTGTAGCGCGGCCACCCGGTGCTCGGCGATCCGTTCGCGCCATCGCCGCCGAGCGGGCTCGCCCGATCCTGGCCGGGCTCGGGCCCCCAGGTTCCGAGGTAGGCGACCTCACCGAGGCGTCCGCGGACCCAGCCCTGCGAGCCGGAGTTGTAGAAGGCGACCGTCGCGGTCGACTGCGTTCCCGGGCAGAGGGTGGGGTAGCCGCTCTGGCCGTACCACTGGGCGTGGAATCCGGGCACGCCCGCCGCGAAGCCGGCGGGCGGTGGGATCGATGGGCCGGTGCTGCCGACGCACGTCGCGGCCGTCACCACGGTCTGCCCCGCGGCTCCGCTGAACATCGTCCCAGCCACGACCAGCGCGGCGAGCAGGCGGGTCAATGCGGTGCGCCGGACCATCACCAGGCTAACGCGGGGGCGAAAGCCGGTGTTGCGCCGTCTCAGGACGGTGGCAGTCCCACGGGCGGCACGTACGGCCGCACGTACGTACGGTGCCACCACGCGCCGGTGCTGCGGCGCTCCGCCGGGGTGGTGTAGCGATACAGCCAGAGCTGCGCCCGGATGACCTTCGGCGGCGTTCCCTCGAACGGATCGCGGTCCAGGAGCGCGAGGATCGCCCGATCACCCTCGAGCAGCTTCGCGAGCAGTGGCATGAACCACTCGTGGTAGCGAGGCGATGAGAACGCCGCGAACCACATCAGCCAGTCGAGCCGGAGGTGATACGGCGCGTACTGCGTCGGGCGCCGGCGCACGTCTCCGGGCTTGGCCTTGAACTCGTATTCGCGCCACTCGCTCGCGTCGGTGGGCTCCGGGTCGGTCGTCCCCTCGATGATCACTTCGTAGCGCTGCTTCGTGACGCTGCCGAACGCGCCGTACGCGTTCACCAGGTGCAGCGGATCGAAGCTCGAGTTCATGCGCTGGCTCGACGAGAGGAGATTCTTCGCCGGCCGGTAGCTCAGCCCGAGGAGGAGCAGCGTGACCAGGACGACCGCGACCCCGTGCGGGAGCGAGGACTCCACCGCAGGCTGCGCGATGGGGAGGAGCCGGGCGAGTGCGGCATCGTCGAACGCGGAGAACGCGAGCACGATCGTGATGAGGTTCAGCCACGAGAAGTTGCCGCTGAGCAGCAGCCACGACTGCGTCGCGACGATGATCGTGCCGGCGACGGTGGCCACGGGCTGCGGCGCGAACAGGAACCAGGGGACGACCAGCTGCGCGATGTGGTTGCCGACGACCTCGATCCGGTGCAGCGCCTTCGGTAGGTGATGGAACCGCCAGCTCAGGGGATTCGGCATCGGTTGGGTCTCGTGGTGGTAGTAGAGGCATGTGAGATCCCGCCAGCACGCATCTCCGCGCATCTTGATGAGTCCGGCGCCGAACTCGACGCGGAATACCAGCCACCGCGCGAGGTAGATGAGCGGCAGCGGCG
>JALYKF010000113.1 GCA_030774905.1 Chloroflexota bacterium | reverse complement strand
CGATCCTGCCGGTCATCCCTCCGGACCTGCGCCCGATGGTGCAGCTCGATGGTGGCCGGTTCGCGACCTCGGACCTCAACGACCTCTACCGCCGCGTGATCAACCGGAACAACCGGCTGAAGCGGCTCCTCGAGCTCGGCGCGCCCGAGATCATCATCCGCAACGAGAAGCGGATGCTCCAGGAGGCGGTCGACGCGCTGATGGACAACGGCCGTCGCGGCCGCGCCATCTCCGGCACCGGCAACCACAAGCTGAAGAGCCTCTCGGACATGCTCCGCGGCAAGCAGGGCCGGTTCCGTCAGAACCTGCTCGGTAAGCGCGTGGACTACTCCGGCCGATCGGTCATCGTGGTCGGCAACGACCTCAAGCTGAACGAGTGCGGCCTGCCCAAGAAGATGGCCCTTGAGCTGTTCAAGCCGTTCGTCATGCGCCAGCTCGTCGAGCGTGGCCTGGCCCACAACATCAAGAGCGCGAAGCGCTACGTCGAGCGCGTGTCGCCCGAGGTGTGGGACGTCCTGGAAGAGGTCATCAAGGACCACCCGGTCCTCCTCAACCGCGCACCCACCCTCCACCGACTGGGCATCCAGGCGTTCATGCCCAAGCTCATCGAGGGCAACGCCATCCAGATCCACCCGCTCGTGTGCGAGGCCTTCGGTGCCGACTTTGACGGCGACCAGATGGCCGTCCACGTTCCGCTGTCCGCGGCCGCCCAGGCCGAGGCGAAGCACCTCATGCTCTCGAGCCGGAACATCCTGAAGCCGGCGGACGGCCAGCCCGTCGTCACCCCGCGGCAGGACATGGTGCTCGGCTGCTACTACCTGACCCTCGACTCCAAGCACAAGGACCTGAAGCCGCGCCTGTTCGGCGACTACGGCGAGGTCCAGTCCGCCTTCGACCTCGGCGTCGTGGGCATGCACGACCCGGTGAAGTTCCCGCACGACGGCAAGATCATCGACACGACCGTCGGCCGGGTCATGTTCAACCTGGTCCTCCCCGAGGACCTCCGGTTCGTGAACAAGACCCTCCGGCGCGACGCGATCCGGGACATCGTCATCGCCGTGTTCGAGAAGCACGGAAACGACGTGACCGCGGACGTCGTCGACAAGATCAAGCGTATCGGCTTCTCCGCAGCCACCCACGCCGGCGTCTCGATCTCCATCGACGACGTGACGGTGCCCGCGATCAAGGCGACCGCGATCGCGGCGACCGAGAAGAAGGTCGGCGAGATCGACCGCCAGTTCTCGCGCGGCCTCATCACCGAGGAAGAGCGCTACGAGCAGACGGTCAAGCATTGGACCGAGACGACCGAGACCGTCGTCAGCGCCATGATGGATTCGCTCGACAAGCGCGGCTCCGTCTACATGATGGCCACGTCCGGCGCCCGTGGTAACCCGCGCCAGATGGGCCAGATCGGTGGCATGCGTGGTCTGATCGCGGACCCGCAGGGCCGGATCATCGACCTCCCGATCCGTTCGAACTTCCGTGAGGGACTCACCGTCCTCGAGTACTTCATCTCCACGCATGGTGGCCGCAAGGGCCTCGCCGACACCGCCATCCGCACCGCCGACTCCGGCTACCTCACGCGGCGTCTCGTCGACGTCGCGCAGGACGTCATCGTCCGGATGGAGGACTGCGGCGATGAGGACGGCATCTTCGTGAACGCCGAAGAAGTTGGCATGATCGAGCCGTTCCCCGATCGTCTGTTCGGCCGGGTGGCCGCGATGGACGTCGACGACCCGAAGACCAATGCGCGCGTCACATCGGCGGGCGAGGACATCGATCGCAACACCGCGAAGCTGATCGCCGCCGCCGGCGTGAAGCGGATGCGGATCCGCTCGCCGCTCTCGTGCCACGCGAAGCACGGCATCTGCCGCGCCTGCTATGGCCGCTCGATGGCCACCGGCAAGCTCGTCGAATCGGGCGAGGCCGTGGGCATCATCGCCGCGCAGTCCATCGGCGAGCCCGGCACCCAGCTCACCATGCGAACGTTCCACACCGGTGGCGTGGCGGGTGACGACATCACGATGGGTCTCCCGCGAGTCGAAGAGATCTTCGAGGCCCGGGTCCCGAAGGGCCTAGCGGTCATCGCCGAGATCGACGGCATCGCCGAGATCGTCCGCGATCCGGATGGGTCACGGAAGATCGTCGTCCGCAACATGCAGGAATACACGGTCCCGATCAGCGTCCCGAGCGGATACGTCCTCAACGTCGAGGACGGCGCGCACGTGACCGCGGGCGAAGCGCTCGCCAAGCCCGAGCGCCGGACCAAGGGCAAGATCGACATGCCGTCGCCGGTCTCCGGCACGGTGCACGTGATGGGCAGCGGGCAGATCACGATCGCGATGCAAGAGGTCGAGGAGCGGATCTACGAGGTCGCCCATCAGGCGCGCCTCCGGATCGACAACGGCAAGCAGGTCTCGGCAGGTGACTTCCTGACCGAAGGCTCAGCGAACCCGCAGGACATCCTCCGGATCTCCGGCCGCGAAGCCGTCCACCGCTACATGGTCGCGGAGGTCCAGAAGGTCTACCGCAGCCAGGGTGTGACGATCAACGACAAGCACATCGAGATCATCGTCCGGCAGATGCTGCGCAAGGTCCGCATCGAAGAGCCTGGTGACACCGAGCTCCTGCCGATGGAGCTCTTCGATCGCTTCGAGTTCGAGGACATCAATGCGCGCACCATCGCGGCGGGCGGAGAGCCCGCGACGGCGCAGACCGTGCTCCTTGGCGTGACGAAGGCGTCGCTCTCGACGTCATCGTTCCTCGCAGCCGCGTCCTTCCAGGAGACCACCCGCGTCCTCACCGAGGCCGCGACGATGGGCCAGAAGGACCGCCTCCTGGGTCTCAAGGAGAACGTCATCATCGGCAAGCTCATCCCGGCGGGTACCGGACTCCAATCCAGGCGTGATCAATTGGACTGGATGCCGAAGCCGAAAGCCCTCGCCGGCCTCTTCGGCACGGACGAAGAGGAGGAGCTCCCGATCCTTCCACCGGACGAGGAGCTCAACCTCGAAGACCTCGACGACGACGAAGAGGATGAGGACACCGAGACGGACATCCTCGACCTCGAAGGCCCCGATGGCGCGCTCAAGGAAGAGACCCCGACCGCCGAGTAGCCCTCGGTGTCACCCGTGTTCATGAGGAGGGCCGCCGAAAGGCGGTCCTTCTGCACGGTCGATCGAGGCCGGCCGGAGCGTCGGCCGCAGTGCGCCGGTGATAGATAGGAGTGCGGTCACCATCCCGCCCGACCGGAGGATCGACGGGATGCCGGCCGGGCCGTTCGGCGAGGGGCGACCAAGCCACCAAGCGGCGAGGCATGCACAAGGGATGGACAGCGCCGGGCCAGCCAACATGCGATGTCGCGCAGATTACGGAGCGCCCGCTCGGTCCGCGTTGACGGGCCAGCGGCCCACCCGTCATACTTTCATTCGGCTGTCTTTCGAGACGGTGACCGCCTTCCCGAGCGGGGTAGGGCGGTCATTTCGCGCATCGACCAGTCGCTTGTTGTGACATCGGTCGCGCTGCGCCGGGGGCCTTCGCCGCAAGGCAGGCGCTCTCGTCGGGGGAGTTGTCAGAAAACGCGGACCAGTGTGAGACGTGCGTTCGCGCGCGCCACGCACAAGAAGGGGAACGACGCATGCCGACGATCTCGCAGCTGGTCCGCAAGGGCCGGAAGAGCCAGAAGCCGAAGGTGGACACGCCCGCGCTGCGCACGACGTGGAACTCGCTCGACCGCCGGTTCGTGCAGCTTCGCAAGGGCGCGCCCCAGAAGCGTGGCGTCTGCACGATCGTCCGCACGATGACCCCGAAGAAGCCGAACTCGGCGCTTCGCAAGATCGCCCGTGTCCGCCTCTCGAACCACATGGAAGTGACGGCGTACATCCCGGGCATCGGCCACAACCTCCAGGAGCACTCCGTCGTCCTGGTCCGCGGCGGCCGGGTGCCCGACCTACCGTCGGTGAAGTACCACATCATCCGCGGCACGCTCGACACCGCGGGCGTGAAGGACCGCATGCAGGGTCGTTCGCTCTACGGCGCGAAGAACCCCAAGGCGAAGAAGCGGCAGCCTAAGTAAGTGGTCATGACTCACTTCGTTCGTCCTGACCGGCTTGCTTCACCCTCCGTTGGAGAGGTGCAGTAATGCCACGTCGAGCTCGTCCGACCGACCGTCCGCGGCTGCCTGACCGCAAGTACGCGAACGTGACCGTGCAGCAGTTCATCAACAAAGTGATGCGCGACGGCAAGCGGTCGACAGCCGAGGGCATTGTCTACGACGCCGTCGAGCGCGCGGAGCAGGCGACGCGCAAGCCCGCGGTCGAGGTCTTCGAGACCGCGATGAAGAACGCGACCCCGCTCTTGGAGGTCAAGCCTCGCCGCGTCGGTGGCGCCACGTACCAGGTCCCGGTCGAGATCCCCGCCGCCCGTCGCGGCTCGCTCGCGATGCGCTGGCTCATCCAGTCTGCGCGCAAGCGGCCGGGCAAGTCGATGGCCGAGAAGCTCGCCGGCGAGCTGATGGACGCGATGAACAACACCGGAGCCGCGGTCCGCCGCAAGGAGGAGACGCACAAGATGGCCGAGGCCAACAAGGCGTTCTCCCATTACAAGTGGTGAACGAAGTGAACCACGGGTGCGAAGCTGAAGTGGTAGCGCAGAAGAAGTGGTCATGACGATCGAAACGAAGGCCGGCAAGCCCGGCACCGCTCGCGAATATCCGCTCGAGCGGGTGCGCAACATAGGGATCATCGCCCACATCGACGCGGGCAAGACGACCGTGACCGAACGGATCCTCTTCTACACGAAGAAGATCTACAAGATCGGCGAGGTCCACGACGGTGCCGCGACGATGGACTGGATGCCGCAGGAGCAGGAGCGCGGGATCACCATCACCGCGGCGGCCACTACGTGCTTCTGGGCGGACCACCGCATCAACATCATTGACACGCCCGGACACGTGGACTTCACGGTCGAGGTGGAGCGGTCGCTCCGCGTCCTGGACGGCGCCGTCACCGTGTTCGACGGGGTCGCCGGCGTCGAGCCGCAGTCCGAGACGGTGTGGCGCCAAGCCGACAAGAACGCAGTGCCGCGCATCTGCTTCGTCAACAAGATGGACCGGATGGGGGCGAGCTTCGAGCGGTGTTTCGACATGATCGTCGACCGGCTCGGCGCCAACCCGGTCGCGATCCAGCTCCCGATGGGCGCGGAGGCGAACTTCAAGGGGATCATCGACGTGATCCAGCAGAAGGCCCTGTTCTGGGAGCAGGACACGCCGGCCGAAGCGGTCGTGAACGACATCCCCTCCGAGTACGTCGACGCCGCGAAGAAGGCCCACGAGCTCCTTGTCGAGAAGGTCGCGGAAACCGATGACGACCTCATGCACAAGTACCTCGAGGAGCACGCCATCACCACCGACGAGCTGATCAAGGGCCTCCGCGCCGCGACGATCGCGAACAAGATCGTGCCCGTGCTGTGCGGCGCGGCCCTGCGCAACAAGGCCGTGCAGCCGCTGCTCGACGCGGTCGTCGCGTACCTGCCCTCGCCCCTGGATGTCCCGCCGGTCACCGGCACGGACCCCAAGACCGGCGACGAGCTCGTGCGCCGGCCGACGGATGACGACCCGTTCGCGGCGCTCGCGTTCAAGATCGCGGCCGATCCGTTCAGCGGCCGACTCGCGTTCTTCCGCGTCTACTCGGGCACCATCCACGCCGGCGACCAGGTCTACAACGCGACCAAGGACCGGAAGGAGCGCATCTCCCGGATCGTCATGCTGCACGCCGACAAGCGGGAGGATGTGACCGAGGTCGGCGCCGGCGAGATCGCCGCGGCCATCGGCCTGAAGCAGACCTTCACCGGCGACACGCTCTGCGACCCGGACAAGCCGATCATCCTCGAAGCCATCAAGTTCCCGGACCCGGTCATCCAGATCTCCGTCGAGCCCAAGACGAAGGCCGACGAAGAGAAGATGTCGTTGGCCCTCGCCAAGCTGGCCGAGGAGGACCCGACATTCGTGGTGAAGACCGACCCGGACTCCGGGCAGACCCTCATCGCGGGGATGGGCGAGCTCCACCTCGAAGTCATCGTCGACCGCATGTTCCGCGAGTTCAAGGTCGCGGCGAACGTCGGTCGGCCACAGGTCGCCTATCGGGAAGCGATCACAAAGTCGGCCGAGGGCGAGGGCAAGTACATCAAGCAGTCCGGCGGCAAGGGCCAATACGGCCATGTGGTCGCCGACTTCGAGCCGCTCGAGCGCGGCGCGGGCTTCGAGTTCGAATGGAAGGTCAAGGGGACCGGCCTCTCGAAGGAATGGGCGAAGGCCATCGAGGCCGGCATCCGTGAGGCGCTCGCGAACGGGATCATCGCGGGCTATCCGATGGTCGACCTCAAGGCGATCGTCACCGACGGCTCGCAGCACGAAGTCGACTCCAACGAGATGGCGTTCAAGATCGCCGGCTCGATGGCGCTGAAGGCCGCGGTGCCGAAGGCGGGCGCGGTCATCGTCGAGCCGGTCATGAAGGTCGAGGTCGTCGTGCCCGAAGAGTTCATGGGCAACATCATCGGCGACCTCAACTCACGCCGCGGGTCCATCAACGGCATGACCGAGCGCGCCAACGCGCGGGTCATCAACGCGTTCGTCCCGCTCGCGACGATGTTCGGGTATGCCACCGATCTGCGGTCGGCGACCGAAGGTCGTGGCGTGTACTCGATGGAGTTCGATCACTACGAGACGCTTCCGGCGCACATCGCGGCCGAGATCATGAAGGGCAAGTAGAGGGGACGTAGGAAATGGCAAAGAAGAAGTTCGAGCGCAACAAGCCGCACGTGAACGTCGGGACGATCGGCCACATCGACCACGGCAAGACCACCCTCACCGCGGCGATCACCAAGACCCTCTCGCTCAAGGGCGGGGCCGAGTTCCGGGCCTTCGACACGATCGACAACGCTCCCGAAGAAAAGGAGCGCGGGATCACGATCTCGATCGCCCACGTCGAGTACGAGACCGCCGCGCGCCACTACGCCCACGTCGACTGCCCCGGCCACGCCGACTACATCAAGAACATGATCACCGGGGCGGCCCAGATGGACGGGGCGATCCTGGTCGTCTCGGCGGCTGACGGCCCGATGCCCCAGACCCGCGAGCACATCCTGCTCGCCAAGCAGGTCGAGGTCCCCTCGATCGTGGTGTTCCTGAACAAGGTCGACATGGTCGACGACGAGGAACTGCTCGAACTCGTCGAGCTGGAGGTGCGCGAGCTCCTGTCCAGCTATGAATTCCCCGGCGACGATATCCCGATCGTCAAGGGTTCGGCCCTGGCCGCCCTGGAAGGCAAGAACGCGGAAATCGGCGAGAACTCGGTTATCGAACTGATGGCCGCGGTGGATAGCTACATTCCCCAGCCCGAACG
>JALYKF010000112.1 GCA_030774905.1 Chloroflexota bacterium | reverse complement strand
CGGCACCCATCGCCTTGTGCGCATCTCGCCGTTCGATTTCCAGAAGCGCCGGCAGACCTCGTTCGCCCTCGTCGATCCGACGCCGCAGGTCGAGGCCGAAGCGGAGGTCGAGATCCGTCCCGACGAGCTGCGGATCGACACGTACCGGAGCACGGGGGCCGGCGGGCAGAACGTCAACAAGACCGAGACCGCCGTGCGCATCACGCACCTGCCGACCGGATTGGTCGCTGCGTCACAGAACGAGCGCTCGCAGCTCCAGAACCGGGACATCGCCATGCGCGTGCTCCGGGCGAGGCTGCTCGAGCAGCAGGTCCTCGAGCAAGAGGCCGAGCAGGCCAAGGAGCGCGGCGAGATGCGCGCGGCCGACTGGGGGAGCCAGATCCGGAGCTACGTCCTGCACCCGTACACGCTGGTGAAGGATCACCGGACCGGGGTCGAGATCGGGGACGTCCAGCGCGTCCTGGACGGGGACATCGAACAGTTCATCGAGGCCTCGCTCACCGGCCAGACCGTGTCGAAGGGTTCTGGCACCGGTCCTGCGGACTAGCAGGTCGGCACGTAGCCAAAGGGAGTTTCATATGAACGCGCTCAAAGATCTGAAGCTTGACGACGTCTTTGACGATCTGAAGTCGCAAGCGAGCAAGCGCCTCGACGACATGCTGTCGGACGGCCGCAAGCAGGTCCGCAAAGCCGGTGGTGGCCACGACGACACGGCGATCTTCTCGGCCTTCACCGTGGGCATCCTCGCTGGGGTCATCGTCGGCGCGGCGGTCGCGCTCCTGATGACGCCGTTCAGCGGCCAGCAGGCTCGCGCGAAGCTCGGCGAGCAGGTCGACAAGATCCGCTCGGACAACGTCACGAGCTGGGACAGCGGCACGACGAACGGCAACGGCAAGGCCGGCTACGAGTCGCCGACCTACAGCTCGCCGAAGCCCATTTAGAACGGCTGCGCTGCCTCGTTTGACGGCTGCGCTGCCTAGCAGCGCGGCCGGGGAGGACGGGCGATCCGCGGCAAAGCCGCGTATCGCCTAGTGCTCTAGTCGCGCCTAATCCCCGCCGGCACGTGGCCGGGCCTCGCGGACGAGACGGGGGATCCCTGCGGTCTCGACGTCGACGGTCCCGGGCCGCGTGTAGCCGGCTTCTCGCGCGCCCACGTCCAGATGCACGGTCGCGGCGTCCTCGGCGGCGAGGCGCGCGGTCGGAACAGAGTTGAACGTCGCAACGGATTTCACGTAGCCATGACAGCGCTCGCACACGTCCACGCGATCGCGTGAGTCCTCGGACCGCAGCGTGCCCAGCGAGCGATGGTCGTCGTTCCCGCAGTACGGGCACAGCAGGATGAGCCACGTCCACCAGCTCCCGCAGCGTCCGCAACGCAGGACGCGCCGCTTCTCGGCGCCGACGAGCTCGGCGAGCGCGGGCCACGCGCCGCACACCGGGCAGAAGCCCCGGTCCCATTTGTCGATCTCGGTGAGGGCCGCGCATCGCGCGGCCGCTTCCCACAGCACCGGCTGCAGCGCGAGCTCGACGAGCTTCGCGAACGCGTCCGGGTCGTAGTCACCGGCCGACGCGACGCGCTCGATCGCACCCGCGTCTGCGTTCAGCGCCGCGTCCAGAAGGCTGTCCAGGGCGACCGGCTCCGTGGCGAGCCGCTCCGCCGTGCGCTGCGCGGGCGAGCCCTCGACGCTCGTCTCGCTGAGATTGCGGGCGAGGCGACGCAGCTCGACCGCGATGGCGTCCGTCTCACACGTGAGCGCGCCTTCGCCGAGCAGCGGCCGGCCCGAAGCGATGGCCGCTGCCGCGGCCTCCGCGGTCAGATCGAGCGCGACGTCCGGTGGTGGCGCGGCCCCGAGCGCGGCCAGCCGCTCATCGTGGAACGCCGCGATAGGACCGAGGCCCGCGTCCTCTCTGGCGAGCTCTCGCCAGCGGGCGCGGGCCTCGTCGATCTCGAGCGCGGTCGGGACGTCTAGCTCTGGACGAAGGAGATCGCGGAGAAGAACATCGCGTAGCGGAACGCGAGCACGCCGACGAGGACGAGGACGCCGACGAGCGCAAGCGAGCCGTTCGGCACGCGGATGATGGGCCGGGGGGAGAGCACGAGGAGGGGGACCAAGAGGGCGAGACCGACCGCGCCGATCCAGAACGCCGGCGCGACGAGCTCGTGCAGGCTCGCGATGAGCGCGGTCAGCGAGCCATCCGCCTGGGTGCCCAGGCCGACGAGGAAGATCACCAGGAACACCGCGCTCACGGCGGCGAAGCCGAAGAGCGCTCGCCGGACGGCCGCGGCGGTGGCCGCGCTGCCCCAGCGGTCGCTGACGATCGCCGCGACGGCCATGCCCGAGAGCTCGCTGAAGCAGATGAACAGCCCGCCCATAAGGAACGTGTCCGACCACACGCCCTGGTTCGTCACGCTGAGCAGGACACCGCTGTACCCGGACACGATGAGCGCGAAGAGCTCGCCAATCAGCAGCACGATCGTGTTGTGCGACACACCCTCCAACCAGGCGAACCGGAGGCGGCCGCTGTGGTGGAGCGAATCGGCGAACGCGAGGGCCGTGAACGCGGCGAAGATGACCATCGCCCACGAGCCCCAGTTCATCGGCGAATTCGAGTTGAACATGAGCACGCCGCCACGCTCGCCGGCCGCGGGGTTGCGGATGAGCAGGTTGAGGAAGCGTCCTTGCTGCCCGAGGTCATAGATGAGCAGCAGCGGCACGATGATCATGACCGGCATCGGGATGAAGCCGAGGCGGTGGATCACCGGCACGTCGCGGCGATCGCCGGCGAAGTGCATGAGCCCCATGACCGAGTACGTACCGGCGGCCAGACCAGCGAGGTAGAGGGCGATCGTGATCGGCCACTCCCATTCGGGCGGGAGAACGTATTTGTCAGGCATTGGCCGGCCGATCCGCAGCGAGGGCGGCGTTCTCGTCCATCCGATTGCGCCGGAACGCCGCGAGCCCGGTGACCCCGAGCACCGCAGCCGAGATGAGCGCGACGCCAGCCGAGGGGACGAAGTTGCGCTGCGGCAGGGCCGCGTGCGCCGGGAGGCCATAGACCTCGGGCTTGTCGAGCAGCAGGTAGAACACGTTGAGCCCGCCGACGACCTCGACGTCCTTCACCGCGGTGCCCTTGTTGGGCCCAGCGGTGATCTTCCCGCTGTTGCCCAGATCCCAACCGTAGATGTACGCGTCCGTTTGACCGCGGCCGTGGAGGAGCTTGACCCGCTCGTTCGCCATCGACTGCAGCTCGCTCACGGTGCCGAACGTCAGCGACGAGGTGGGGCAGGCCTTCGCGCATGCGGTGGCCATACCGATCTCGAGCCGATCCTGGCAGAGGATGCACTTGTTCACGCGACCGGTGCGCTGGTTGAACGCGATGACGCCGAACGGGCACGCGCCGACGCAGTAGCGGCAGCCGATGCACACGTCCTGGTGGATGTCGACGGAGCCGAACTCGGTGCGGTAGAGGGCGCCGGTCGGGCACACCTCCAGGCAGCCGGCCTGCACGCAGTGCTTGCAGGAGTCGCTCATCATCAGCCAGCGCGGATCCGTCCGGTCCGCGGTGTTCGGGTCGGGACCGATCTGCTCGATGAACTTCACGTGCCGCCAGTTCGTGGCGGAGAGGTGTCCGGTGTTGTCGTAGCTATCGCCGGTGAAGGCACGGTGCTCGCGGACGGCCGCCTCGTCCTCCATCGGCAGCGGCACACCGGGGGCCATCTCGTTCCACTGCTTGCACGCAACTTGGCAGGCTTTGCAGCCGGTGCAGATCGACGTGTCGACGAACATGCCACGGGGATCGGTCATGCCCGGGCCCGTCCCTTCTCGATCCGGCAGGTGAAGGCCTTGCCTTCATGGATCGATACGTTGGGATCAGCGACGAACGAGGTCACGTTGTTGGCGATGTCACCGGTGGAGATGCCCTGATAGCCCCAATGCCATGGCATGCCGACCTGGTGGATGACCTGCCCGTTCACCACCAGCGGCCGAAGCCGCTTCGTGACGAGCGCTCGGGCCTCGGTGGTGCCGCGTTCGGTGATGACCCGGAGGTAGTCGCCGTTGGCGATGGACTTCTCCTTCGCGAGCTCCGGCGAGATCTCGACGAAGAGCTCGGGCATGAGCTCCGCGAGCCACGGGAGCCAGCGGGTCATCGTGCCCGAGAGGTGGTGCTCGGTGACGCGGTACGTCGTGATCACCGTGGGGAACTGTGCGCCCGCGAACTCGTTGTACTTGTTGCCGGGCACGTCGTAGATCTTCGTCACGGGGTTGCGATCCTGCTTGTAGAGCAGGTTCTTCACCGGCGACTCCCACGGCTCGTAGTGCGTCGGGATGGGCGCGTCGGAAATGCCCTCGTAGGCGAACAACCAGCCCTTCCCATCCTTCTTCAGAAGGAAGGGGTCAGAGCCGGAGTGGAAGGCCACGCCCACGCCGTTCGGGTTCGCCGGCGTCGCCGGGTCCTTCGTCAGCGTGAAGTCGATGCCGTCGCCGGCGTCGTTCTTCCACGTCTTGGCCGCCGCGTCCCAGTACGTGTACTTCTTCTTCGCCGACCACGGGTTCCCGGCGGGGTCGGCCGACGCGCGGTTGTAGAGCTGATGGCGGTTCGCGGGCCAGGCCCAGCCCCAGTTCGGGCTCACCCAGCCGTCGTTCTTACCCGGGAGCATGTCGCCGCGGTTCACGACCTGGCCGTTCACGAACTGCAGCATCCCGGTGTAGATCCAGGCGCCGCAGGCGGTGGAGCCGTCCGAGAGCAGGTTGGCGAAGCTGTTGAGCGGGTTCTTGGTCTTGTAGTCGTAGCCATTGATCTCCTTGAAGATCTTGAGCGCCGACGGCTCGTCCTTGTGGATCCACTCGGAGACCTCTGCGGGATCAGGCGCGTAGTCGAGGGTCATGTTCTTGATCGCGTCGAGGTTCTTCGCTCCGGCGCGGCCCGCGGCGTACAGCTTCTTCAGCCGCAGGCCGAGGTCGTACCAGAAGAAGAGGTCGCTGCGGGCGTCGCCGGGCGGATCGGCCGCCTTCTTGTGGAACTGGATCGTGCGCTGGGTCTGGGTCATCGACCCTTCCTTCTCGGCTACATGCGCCGCGGGGAGGAAGAAGACCTCGGTCGCGATGTCCTTCGGGTCGACGTCCGCATGCTTCCAGAACACGGCCGACTCGGTCTCGTAGAAGTCGAGCACCACGAGCCACTTGAGCTTGGACATCGCGTTGCGCTGGAAGCCCGCATTGAGGCTCGTTGCCGGGTTCTGACCGGTGAGGATCATCCCCTGGATCTTGCCCTGGCTCATCTCGATCATCACGGGCAGGTGGCTGTGGTCGCCGGTGATCTTCGGCAGCGTGTCGTAGAAGTAGTCGTTGTCCGCCGTCGCGTTGTCACCGAACCACGCCTTCAACTGGCTGATCGTGTAGGCCGGGGTGTTCGACCAGAACGAGGTGGGCTGGCTTTCGGTGAGGATGTAGTTGAGCAGCGTGTCGTGGGTCTTCGAGGCGTCGGGCACGTTCAGGTAGCCGGGGTGGATGTTGTAGAGGCTCGCGATGTCGGTCGAGCCCTGGATGGAGCTGTGACCGCGAAGCGCCATGATCCCGCCGCCCGGCCGGCCAATGTTCCCGAGCAGGAGCTGGACCAGCCCGGCCGTGCGGATCAGCTGCACGCCGGTGGTGTGCTGGGTCCAGCCCACCGCGTACACGAACGCGCTCGTCTTGTCCGGCCCTGAGTTCGCGATGAGCGTGTCCGCGACCTTGATGAAGAGCTCCTTCGGCGTGCCGCAGATCTTCTCCACCATCTCGGGTGTGTACCGCGCGTAGTGGCGCTTCAGGATCTGGAAGACCGTGCTCGGATCGTTGAGGGTCTTGTCCTGGATCGGCACGCCCGGGATCCGGTTCGCGATGAGCGCGGCGAAGTTCACGCCCTTGACCGTCCCAGTGGTCAGCGGTCCGCTGGTTCCCTCGCCGCCCTCCTTGCCCTGTCCCGCTGCGCCCCCGGCCGGCGGCTCGGGGACGCGCTCAGGCGCCTTGGTTGTCTGGTACTGCCAGGTCGCGCGGTCGTACGCGCGCGTCTGCGGGTTGTAGCCGGAGAAGAAGCCGTCGTTCTCCTCGGTGTCCTTGAACCCCGCGTTGATGAGCGTTGCCGCGTTGGTGAACGCGAGCATGTAGTCGTTGAAGTACTTCTTGTTGTTCAGGATGTAGTTCACCAGGCCGCCGAGGAAGGCGATGTCCGTTCCCGAGCGGATCGGGACGTACTGGTCGCACATCGCGCTCGTGCGCGTGAACCGCGGGTCGACGTGGATGAGCGTCGCCCCCTTGGCCTTGGCCTTCATCGGCCACTTGAAGCCGCAGGGGTGGCACTCCGCCATGTTCGAGCCCATAAAGACGATGGCGTCGGAGTGCTGCAGGTCCATCTGGAAGGTGGTGCTGCCGCCGCGTCCGAACGAGACCCCCAGACCGGGGACCGTTGCGGAGTGTCATATCCGGGCTTGGTTCTCGATCCGGACGACGCCCATCATCCGGTTCACCTTCGCGATGAGGTAGTTCTCTTCGTTGTCGTTCGTGGCGCCGCCGAGGGCGAAGATGCCGGTCGCCTGATTGATGAGCTTTCCATTGCCGTCCTTCTCGACGAAGGTCGCATCGCGGGAGTCGGCGAACAGCTGGGTGATGCGGGTCATCGCCTGATCGCGCGTCATCGCCTCCGTGTCCCAGTCCGCCGCACCGGCTTTGCGGTGCAGGACCTTGATCGTCCGCAACGGATTCACCGCGAGCTGGAACGTCGCGGCCCCCTTGGGACAGAGGCTGCCCGTGTTGATCGGGCTGTCGGGGTTGCCCTCGATATTCACGATCGACGTGCGCCCGTTCTCGGTCTTCGAGCTGACGATCGTGCCGCAGCCGACGGCGCAGTACGGGCAGATGCTCGCCGTCTGCTTCGTCCCCTCGAGCTTGCGGCGCGCGGCGCGCTGGCCGGCGAAGGCGAGATCGAATCCAAGACCGCCGAGCTCGGCGGCGGCGATGCCGGCCGTGCCGATGCCCGTCAGCTTCAGGAATTGACGTCTCGAGGTCACCGTGTCCAGCGCCATCGCAGCCTCCCCGATCTGTTGCTCGGAGCCGTTGGCCGGAAGAATAGTCCCGGGCTTAACCGGGCGTCGCGCCGATCTCGTGGATGAGGGGCAGCAGCCGGTCACGCACGTTGAGGTCGGGATCGTCCAGCACCCGCTCGAAGACGGCCGCGATGACCCGGCCGACCGCCGGCCCGGGGCCGATGCCCAGCTCGCGCATGACGTCGGTGCCGTCGACCGCCAGGTCGTGTGGCGAGAAGGCGCTGCTGCGCTCGATCTCGGCCTGGACGCGGGTCCAGAGGTCGTCGAGCGCGTACATCCGCGGTGCACGGATGCCGCTCCCGATGTTGTCGGCGCGCCGCAGGGCGAAAAGGTCGGGAATCACCTCGAGCCCGACCTTCCGGATGAACCGCCGGACCGCGGAGCCCGTCCAGTCCGACTGGTACCAGAACATGTGGTGCCGGATCAGGTGCGTAACGGCGCCGACGGTGTCCTTTGGATACTTCCAGCGCCGGAGCACCCGCCGCGCGATCGCCTCACCGACGAACTCGTGCTGGTGGAAGTGCCCGTCGGCCATCGTCTCCGCCTTTCCCACGTCGTGGAACAGCCCGGCCAGGCGGAGCACCAGATCGGCGGGCGTCGCGTCGACGGTGATGAGCGAGTGCTCGAACACGTCCTGGGCCACGGCCTTGTCCTGGGGGATGGACTTGCAGACCTCGAGCTCCGGGCAGAGCACCGCTAGCAGGCCGAGGTCCGAGAGGAGGCGGATGCCGGTCGACGGCCGCTCCGCGAGGAGGATCTTGTTCAGCTCCTGCTGGATCCGCTCGCCCGACAGCGCCGTCGCAAGGCGGGCGTGGGCCGCGATGGCGTCCGCCGTCGCCGGCTCGATGCGCATCCGCAGCACCGTGGCGAAGCGCACCGCCCGCAGCATCCGGAGCGCGTCCTCGGCGAAGCGCTCGCCGGGATCGCCGACGGCGCGCACGATCTTGGCCTCGAGATCCGCGCGGCCGTCGAACGGGTCGACCAGCTCCCCGC
>JALYKF010000111.1 GCA_030774905.1 Chloroflexota bacterium | reverse complement strand
GACCGGTTCCGCATCAACCTGTATGACGGCAGGTTCTTCAGCGAGCTCGAGCCGTACGAGGATTCGCCCGCGGTGATCGAGCGCATCGCCGACGCGCGGCACGAGCTGTACTTCATCACGGCGCGCGCCGAGCGCCGCCGCGTCGTGACGGAGACATGGCTCCGCGAGAAGGGCCTCATCCAGCACGCCCGCGCGGTGCACCTCAAGCCGCACGGCGACTTCGACCCGGGCGTGCCGCCGGGCCGCTACGACGCGACGAGCAGCGCCACGTACAAGGTCCGACTCGCGAAGGAGCTCGAGCTCGACGCCTTCTGCGAGGACGACGTGCTCATTGCTCGATCGCTGGCCGAGGACGGCATCAAGGTGTGGCTGTTCGATCACAGCTGGAATCGCGAGCTGCAGCATCCAAACATCACCCGGGTCCACACCTGGACCGAGCTCGCCGCCGAGCTCGGCGTATGAGCATCGTCACGACGCTGTACTTCGTCCGCCACGGCGAGAGCGAGGCCAACGCGGCACACATTTTCGCCGGCCAGACCGATAGCCCGCTCACCGCGAAGGGCCGCGAGCAAGCCACGGTCGTGGCCGCGGCCCTGCGGCCGGTCCACTTCGACCGGATCGTCGCGAGCGCGCTGTCGCGGACGAAAGACACTGCCGCCGTCATCGCGACCGGCCGCGACGTGCCCGTGGAGACGTTCGCGGACCTGAACGAGATCGACCTGGGGGACGCAGCCGGCAGGCCGTTCGACGAGATGCGCGGCCTCCCTGGCTACGAGAGTGATGGCTTCACCCAGTGGCCCGGCGGAGAGTCGCTCGACGACGTCGTCACGCGGGCGATGCGGGTCATCGACCGCCTCGTGGCGGAGAGCCCGGGAAAGACCATCTGCATCGTCGGCCACGGCGGCGTGACCCGCATCCTCGTGAGCACGTTCATGGACGTCCTGCCCAAGCTGATCCGCGTTCCGGCGACCAACACGAACATCACGATCGTGACGCACGACGCCGAGCGCGGTTACTGGGTCCAGGAGATGTTCAAGGACACGCATGTCGTCGGGATCGGCTAGTGGTCCTGCGCCTTCGCGCGGGCATCTTCCTTCTCTCGGCGACGGCACTGCTCTTCCAATTCGCGCAGTCCCGCCTGTTCAGTGCAACGCTCGGCTACCACTTGAGCTTTCTCGTCGTCAGCGGGGCGTTGCTCGGCGTCGCGATCGCAGGCACTGCGGCTGCCGTCATCGACGCACGCGCGACGCGACCGAGCTCGTCCGCGCTTGCGTTGGCCAGCGCGGTCGCGACGATCATCGCGCTGCTGATCGAGACGCACATCGACCCGCTGACCGACGGCACGCTGCTCGCCACCGCCGCCGGCTATGCGCTCGGGATCGCCCCGGTCATGTTCGCGAGCTGGGTAATCGTGCGCGCGCTTCGCGAGTCGCCGCAGTCGAGCGGGACGCTGTATGCGGTAGATCTCATCGGGGCCGCTGTCGGCGGCGCGATCGGGTTCGTCGGGCTCGGACTCCTCGGGGCTCAGGGTCTGTATGGACTTACGGCCGGCCTCTCCCTCGTTGCGGCCGCGGTGCTGCAAGAGCGGCATGGCGTCGATCGGGCGCGGACGGGGGTCGTTGCGATCGCAGCCGTCGCCACCGTGCTGACGCTTTCCATTTGGGGTGAGCAGCTCGCACCGCCACGCCCAGGCCCGCTGAAGAACATTCCGTCCGATCTCGCGAACGGAATGGTGCGCGACGCCGTGAGGTGGGACCCGGTCGCGAGAATCGATGTCCTCCGGTCCGGCGATCAAGGGACGCCGGAGCAGTACGGCATGCTGATCGATCCGCGCTACACGGGACCGCGTGCGCGTGCGATGGTGATCGAGCTCGACATGGGCGCGGTCACGGTCATCGTGGACGGCACGCGACCGGCCGACCTTTCGGTGTTCGATGCCAGCATCCTCAGCGCCGCGTACACGATCGCGCCTCGGAACAAGGTTCTCGTGATCGGTCCCGGTGGGGGAGCCGATGTGGTCACGGCGCTCCACGAAGGCGCCCGATCGGTGACCGCGGTCGAGGTGAATCGCGCAGTGATCTCATTGATGCGCGGCCGGTACGCCGCGTACAGCGGCGGCCTCTACTCGGATCCACGGGTCAACCTCGTCGAAGACGAAGCACGAAGCTTCGTTCGCCGCGCGACCGACCGGTACGACCTGCTCGTGATGACCCTTGTCGACAACCAGGCGTCCCTCGAGGTGGGCGCCTACGCCCTGACCGAGAGCTATCTCTACACCGAGGAGGCAATGGCCGACTACCTGGGCCATCTCACGCCGGGCGGAGCGGTCGCGGTGTCGCGCTGGTACCGGCAGCCCCCGACGGAGATCGTGCGGACCTTCCGGATCGCGGTCGCGGGTTTTGAACGCCTTGGTCGCCCCGACGCCGCGCGGCACATCGCGGTCTTGAAGAATGGCAATTTCGGATTGCTCATCGCAGCGGAGGGCGCGATGGCGGCCAGCGACGTTGGTCGCCTCGCGGACTTCGCGTCAGCGCATGGCTTCGAGCTCGCGTACGACCCGTTGCACCCCGGCCCACCATTCACCCTACGGCCGGACGAAGCGCCGGCGACAGACGATCGTCCATTTTTCTTCGATCCCGTGCCGCTCAGCGACATCCTCGCCGGTCGGGCCCCGCTCTCGTACGGCTACGCGATCCTCGTGGTCTCGCTGGTTCTGTCCGGCGCGCTCGCCCTCGCACTCGCGCTCGTGCCGATCCACCGGCGAGCGCGCGGTGCGACATCGCGGGCCCTGCCTTCAGGCACCGGGACGTCGTTGGCGTTGGGCTTGGGCTTCATCGGGGCGGAGCTCATCCTCCTGCAGCGGCTGACGCTGTATCTCGGGCAGCCGAGTCTTGCGCTCGCGATCGGGATCGCTGCCTTGTTGGGCGGAGCCGCCGCCGGCAGCGCGTGGTCGATGCGCGCCCCGTTCGGGGTGCGCCGTGCCGCTGGGACGAGCGCGATCGTCCTGTTGGTGATCCTGCTCGTTCTGCCCGCAGTGACGAGCGCCACGCTCGCGTTGCCCCTGCCCCTCCGGATCGCAGTGGCGCTGATCGCTGCAGGAGGGATCGGCGTGCCGCTGGGGACCGTGTTCCCGAAGCTGCTCGTCGGTCTCGGGCGCATCGATCCGGTCCTGGTCAGCTGGGCCTGGGCAGTGAACGGTTCGGCGTCGGTGGTCGGGGCGATCATCGGAACGGGGATCGCGCTGGCCGTGAGCTTCACCGCCCTGGGCATCGCCAGCGTCGCGTGCTACGGGCTGGCCGCTCTGCTAGCGCCGGCTGACCGCACGTGAGGCCGCGGGACGCGGTCGCCTGTCCGCTAATCTCTCCTCCGTGACCGTCATCGCGCCGAAAGAGCTGGGCGAGCGCATCCGTGACATCCCCGACTTCCCCAAGCCCGGGATCCTGTTCAAGGACATCACCACGATGCTCAAAGACGGAGACGCGTTCAGGAGCGCCGTCGACGGGCTGCTCGCGAAAGTGAAGGGCAAGCCGATCGAC
>JALYKF010000110.1 GCA_030774905.1 Chloroflexota bacterium | reverse complement strand
CCCCTCTTCTTCAAGCAGAACATCGGCGGCGCGTTCGTCGTCGCGCTCATGGCCGTCCTCGTCATCGAGGCGTGGGCCCGACCGGCGAGGCGACCCGAACTTCGCTGGTTCGTTATCGGACTCGCAGGCGCCCTCGGGATGGAGCTCGTCCTACTCCAGCTGGTCGTGGGCATCGATGCCTATATCCGGTGGGCGTGGACGTTCGCGATGTCCGGCCGGGGCGTCACCCTAGATCGGATCCACGAGTTCGCCGACCCGGTCGTGCTCTTCCCTGGACTGATCATCGTCGCGCTCGCCGCCGCCGCGCCGCGGGCGTCCGAACGTGCCCGCGCACTGTTGTTCGCGGGCGGCCTCGCCGTTGCGCTCGCGGCGACGCCCGCTGCGCCCATCGCTCTTCAGATGGCCCCACTGTTCCTGCCACCGCTCCTCTTCGCCGCTCTCGCGCTCGGCCTCGCCCGGCTCGTTCGTGGGGGCGCGCGCCTGGAGTTTCTCCTGCCCGTCGTACTTGCCGCCACGACGCTCGGCACCCTGCAGTCACAGGGTCTCGTGAACTCAACATTCGGGATCTTCCCGCTGCTTACGCTCGCGCTCGCGTGCGTCGTCCGCGATCTTGCCAACTTCGCTCCGCGGCCGGTCCGCCTAGTCCCGCTCGCGGGTGCCTGCATTGCACTCGTCGTGACGGTTGTGGGTGCGGTTTCGACCATCGAGAACGTGCGGCTGCGATTCATCCACGTTAACGACCCCGGACCGGTGGCCACCTCGGCGTTCCCATCGCTCGCGGGGCTATCCGCCCGCGGCCCATACCTCGCGGAGCTCGACGCAGTGCTCTATTGGATGCGGGACAACGTGCCACCGGCGGATGGATTCGTCTTCCTCCCGGGTGAGGATCCGGCTTTCTTCGCTCTCGGCCGGAAGCCCGCGCTCCCGTCCGTCTACTTCTACGATGTTGCCACGCCCTACACGCCGTCCGAGCTCGCGCGCATTGCGGACGAAGTCGGGCTGCGCTGGGTGATCGTCAAGGATCCGCTGCAGTTGACCGTGCAACCCCCGCTCGAGCCCGAGCTGGTCGCGCGGCTCACTGCGGGCGCAGCCTTGGTCACCACAGTGGGCCCGTATCGCATCTTCCGCCGCTAGGCCGCGGAGCGGATCCTGTCCGCGTACCGCGAGCGCGCGGTCAGCGTCGACCAGAACGCAGACACGACCATCGTGACGCCGCGCGAGCATCGCGACCGTGACGCGCCGATGCGAGCATCCGGGGCCTTACGATTTCGCACGATGCCGCGAGTCGCGACGCTGATCGCGCGAGCCGCGGCCGCGCGGGGTGCTTTGTGGGTGCTGCTCGCGAGCACGATCGCGAACGTCTTCGCGTACGGCTACCAGGTCGTGATGGCACGGCTTCTCGTTCCCACCGACTACGCGATCCTCACCGCCCTATTCGGGGTCCTCATCCTCGTTTCACTGGGCGCCCAGGTCATCCAGTCCGCGACCGCGCGGCTGGCGGCCCAGTACAGGGCCCGGGGCGAAGAAGCGGCGCTGCATGCGTTCGTCCGTCGATGGACTACCCGCATCGTCATCGGCGCGAGCATTCCCGCGCTCCTTGTCGTGCTGGCGTCACCGGCGATCGGTCCGTTCCTGTCGCTTCCGACCGCGTCCGTCGCGCTGCTCGGCGTAGCTCTGTGGCTTTCCGCCCCGTTTACCTTCACCGGCGGCCTACTGCAGGGCCTCGGCCACTTCGGCTGGTTCGGCTGGTATTTCATTGTGCAGGCCGCCGCGCGTCTTGCGATCGGCGTACTGCTGGTCCAAGCCGGGGCTGGTGTGGGCGGCGCGTTCATCGGCGCAGTCGCGGCGCTCGCAGCCGGCCTGCTGCTGTCGCTGGTGCCCCTGCTCCCGTTGTTCCGCTCGGCGCGCGGCGCCGCGCACGAGATCGAGCTAGGCCGCGCTGAGACGCGGTTCTTCTTGCTCGCGGCCGTGGCCATGATCGGCTACGCGGCGCTGACTAACATCGACGCGATCGCCAGCCGGGCACTCCTCTCGGCTGCGGAGGCCGGAGCCTACGCCGGCGCCATCACGATGGCGAAGGTCGTACTGTTCGCGCCGATCGCCGTCGGCTTCATCTTGCTCGAGCGCACCGCGCGCGCACAGGCAAGGGGTGAGGACACCGACCGGCTACTCGCCGTGGCGATCGCGCTGGTTCTCACGACTAGCGGACCGGTCACGGTCGCATACCTTGCCGCGCCTGACTTCTTCACCGCTGTGGTCGTCGGGGCGCAGTACCCGCTCGCGGCGACGCTCATCGGCCCGTATGCCGTAGCCGCTCTGCTAAATGCTCTGCTGTCCCTGTGGATCGCGCACTTCATCGGCCGCGGCGAGATGCGCGTCGGCATTCTGCTCGCGCTCGCCGTCATCGCCGAGATCGGGCTCATCGTCGTCATGCCTCGTGACGCCCAGACCCTCGTACATGTCGTGCTCGGCGTCGCTGCCGTGACGCAGGTTGCCGCCCTCGGCACCTATTGGTGGGAACGGAACCGGCGCGTCGTCGAGGCCGTCGCTTGACGACCCTTCGCACGCCAGCGCCGGCGGTGGAGCCCGAGGATGCCGGCTTTCTAGGCGTTCGCCCGTCAGCGGGAGAGCTCTAGCGCGGTGCTGCGTCCTCGAATTCGGCGCAATCACCGCGAGCCTGCCGCAGTTCCGGAAGACGACCGCGATGACAAACATGGCGTGAGGAGTGTCACACCCGGCGCCTCCGACACGCTCACGCGTGCGGGGCTGATCCTCACCGCGACTGGCATCATCTCCGCCGCGACGGTGCGGCACGCGATCGACGAGAGCGGGGACATCGTCTACGCCTATGGCTTCGTCATTTATCTCGTCTTGATCCTTCTGGCAGTCCCGCGCCGACAGCTGCGCATTGCGCCCCTCCTCGCCTTCGGCGCCTTCGCGGCGATGTACCTCAGCGCAGCCTTCGGCGACGGGACCAACGACCTCGCGCTGTCCCTGTACGTGATCGCCGCGGCTGCGGCGTACCTTGCCACGCCGCGGACCTTCCGTCCGTTGGCCGTCGCTGCGTTCGCGATGTGGTCGCCTGCATTCAGGCTCTTCGGTCCGACCCCCCTCGCTGACCTGTATCCGGGCTCGATGGCCCTCGCGACCGTGTTGTCGCTGTTCTTCCTCGTCGTGGCGCTGCTCGCCCGTGCCGCCGCGGACCCGGACGAGCAGCTGCGGCGCATCGGCCTCGCCGTCCTCAGCGTCGCCATCGTGTCGCGTATCAGCGAACGGCACTTCGTCGTCGCGTCGCTCAGCATCGCGCCGGACGATGCCTGGGCCCTGCTGCTCGCAGTCGCGCTTCCGGTCATCGCGTTCGTCCGGATGCGCCGGCCACTCCGCGACGCGCTCGCGACAGGCCTCGTCCTGGGCGGCTATGTCCTGATGGGACTCGCGCTCATCCTCGGCAAGCCCTACCACGTGGACGCCGTCGTCGTGGTGCATCGCGCGGCCGAGATCGTGCTCGCCGGCGGCGACCCGTATCGCGATCTGAGCGTCCTTCAGTCGCTTCAACACTTCGGTCTCGATCCAGCTCTTGGGACCCACCTCG
>JALYKF010000109.1 GCA_030774905.1 Chloroflexota bacterium | reverse complement strand
TGACCGCGAGCAACGACAAGAGCACGGCCGGATCCCTCGTGACGCTCACGAACATGGTCCCCGGTGACACCGCGAACCGCACCGTGGTCCTCACGAACTCCGGCAACGTCGGGTTCACGTACACCGGTTCGATCGCGGCCACGGCCTCGACGGCGCTCTGGACGGACGCGACGAACGGCCTCCAGGTCACCGTGAAGCGCGGCGCCACGGTCGTCTACACCGGCGCCCTCAAGAACCTGGCCCTCGCCGCCTCCGGCACGGTCGCGGCCGGCGCCACCGACACGCTCACCCTCGACTTCTCGCTCCCGACGAGCGCCGACAACACGTTCCAGACGCTCAGCCAGGACTTCACGATCACCTACACGGCGACCCAGCTCGCCGGCGCGGCCCGCTAACTCTTCCTCGGGGCGGTCCCGCAAGGGACCGCCCCCGCCCCCGCTCACAACATTGAAAGGAGCACGACGGACATGACCGCAGCCATCAAGATCACGATCAGCGCCCTCATCGTCGTGCTCTTCGCCTTCTCGCTCCTCTTCGTCGGCATCCGCGCTCTCGGCATGGCGAGCTTCGTGGTGACCGGCGGCTCGATGGAGCCGACGATCCACAAGGGCTCGCTGGTCATCGACGAGCCCGTCACTGCCGACAAGCTGCGGCTCGGCGACGTCATCACCTTCGACCACTTCGACCAGACCACGACCCACCGCATCGTCGGCCTCGAGGGCAGCTCCGCAGGCACGATGTTCTCGACCAAGGGCGACGCGAACCAGGTCACCGACCCAGAGCCCCTGAGCTTCCTGGGTCGCGTCGGCCTCGTGAAGGTCGCGATCCCCGGCCTCGGCTACGCGGTCGCCTGGATGCAGTACATCTGGCGGCTCGGCGCGACGGTGGTCGCCGCGCTCATCTTCTTCGCCTGCGCCGCGATGGTCTTCCTCCGCACGGACCCGAAGGCCGCGCCGGTGCGCGTCGCGCAGACGACCAAGACGAAGACCACCATCACCACGCTCGCCCCGGTGCGCGCCGCGACGGCGAAGAGCGCCGAGGCGCAGCGGATCTGGGCCGAGCACGAGCGCTGGCTCCAGCAGAGCACCCTCGCGAAGGCGGCAGCCTGATGCGGCTCGATCGCGTCATGACCGCCGCGTTCGTCGTGCTCGTCAGCACGGCGATCATCGGGTTCTCCGCCGGCAACACCGGCGCGAGCTTCACCGGCACGACCACGAACCCGGGCCAGATCCTGAACACCCAGAGCGTCACGCCGCCGGCCTCATTCACGAGCGCGACCTCGGCCGTCGCCGGCCGGATCGATCTCGTCTGGACGGCGACGGCGTCGCCGGCCGGCTCGCACACCCTCAGCTACCTCGTGCTCCGCGGTCCGGTCGGCGGCCCGTACACCCAGGTCGGCACGACCGCGGGCCTCACCTACAGCGACACGCCGGGCGCCGACGGCACCTACGAGTACGTGGTGCAGGCGAAGATGGCGCAGGGTTCGGGCTTCTTCACCTCGGCCAACAGCGCGACGAAGAGCAACAAGTCCGACCGCACCGCTCCGACGATGTCCGCGACCTGCAACGGCGGATCGTGCGCCGGCTGGTTCAAGGCCGCCGTCACCTTCGTTGTGAGCGGCAACGATGGCGCCGGCGTCGGCATGGGCACCGCGACGACGAACGTCGACGCCGCGGGCGCGGCCACCTCCGCGGCGCCACGGACCGTCACCGTCAGCGGCGAGAGCTCGACGCATAGCGTCCTGTACTCGGGCGCGGACGCGGTGGGTAACCCCTCGGGCAACTCGACGCAGACCGTGAAGATCGACCTCACGGCGCCGACCGCCGCGACGGGGCTCGCCGGCGTCAAGGGAACGAATAGCGGCGAGATCGCGCTCAGCTGGACCGCCGGCACCGATGCCCTCTCGGGTGTGGCCGGCTACACGATCCACCGCTCCGGGATCGTCGCCTCGTGCCCGGTGGCGAACACCACGAACTACCCGAACGCCCTCTCGGTGGGAGCGGTCACGAGCACCATCATCACCGGACTGGCCACGAACTCGAAGTACTGCTTGTACCTGACGACGAACGACAACGCCGGCAACGCAAGCGTCAACAGCGCCACGTTGGGGCCGACGAGCTCCAAGTAGCGGCGCCGTCTCGCTCGGTACACTTGACCGGGTGAGGGCGGGGGCGTGACGCGGGAGGACAAGTTCGGCACCGAAGGGCTCGCCTTCGACGACGTCCTCCTCATCCCGGCCCGCAGCGACGTTCTCCCTCCCCAGGTGTCCACCCGCAGCTTCCTCACCCGTGAGCTCGCGCTCGATATCCCGATCCTCTCTGCCGCGATGGACACGGTCACCGAGTCGCGTCTCGCCATCGCGCTCGGCCGTCTCGGCGGCATGGGCGTCCTCCACCGCAATCCCACCGTCGAGCAGCAGGCCGCGCACGTGAAGGAGTGCAAGGCCGCGG
>JALYKF010000108.1 GCA_030774905.1 Chloroflexota bacterium | reverse complement strand
ACGTACGCGACGATCAAGGGGAAGCCCGCATCGAGGAGCAGCGGGATCGCGCCAATGAGCGCCACGCGCGCGATGTCACTCACGAACATCGCGCGGCGGTGCCCGAGTGCGTCGCCGATCGCGCCGGCGAAGAAGCCGAACACGGCGGTCGGCACGGTGGCAATGAGGACCGCGAGGGCTGTGAACAGCGCCGACGCGGTCCGCTGGTAGGTCACGGTCGCCAGGGCAATGAGGGTGATGGGGTCGCCGAACCGGCTGATCGCCTGGGCCAGCCAGAACAGACCGAAGTCGGAGGTACGCCTCACCGACGAATGAGTAGCACGAACGGCACGAGGAAACCGCCGACGGCGATGCAGAAGTCGCCAACGCTATACACGGAGTGCGCTATTGGTACCGCAACGATGTCTGCGAGAAATGCAACGATGGTCGACGCGGTCAGCGGGACGTGCAACGCATCGTTAGGCATAGTCGCACCAGCTCTTGCGATGGCCGCCGCATCGACGGGCATTCCATGATTCAGAAGAACGACGAGGAGATTGAGTGCCCCGCCGAACGCGACGAGGACCGCGCCCCGCAGACGCACGTTGGCGGCCGCGCTCGCCGCGGTTCCTGTGAGGGCCGCGACATACAGCGGAAATGCGAGCGGCGTGATCAGTGGAGCTATTGCCCGAGCGGCCAGTGCTGCAACGAGAACGGGAAACCATCTGACGTGCACAGCCGCGAGCGGTCGCCAGGTACGGCCGACTGCTAATCCGGCGAGTACTCCAAGCACAACACCGCTAGCCAGCATGCGCGTCGCGGACGAGGGGCTCGCGTGCGAGGCGGCGACGCAGCTCGGCCAACGTCTCGTAGTTGATCGGCGGCAGCTCGCTGACCTCGAATGCGTCGGGTCCTCGTTTGGCCAAGAGCTGCTCGATTGCGCGAACGATCTTCGGATCGAACTGGATTCCCTTGTACTTGTTGAGCTGCTCGAGCGCCTTCTCATGGCCGATGGCCCTGCGATAGATACGGTCCGAGGTCATGGCCTCGTATGCATCGGCCACGATGATGATGCGCGAGCCAAGTGGTATGCCTTCGCCACGAAGGCCCTCCGGATATCCGGATCCGTCGAAGTTCTCGTGATGGTGCAAGACCATTTGGACCAACGGTCGCAGGGCCGCAGACGGCTCGAGGATCGAGGCCCCATAAAGGGGATGACGCCGCATCAGCTCCTGTTCATCGGCATCGAGCCGCATCGGCTTCATGAGGATTCGGTCCTCAACGCCGATCTTGCCTATGTCGTGGAGCAAACCGGCGAGCTCGATTCGCTCGATCTCGGCTTCGCCGAGGCTCATCTCACGTGCGATCGCGCCGGCAATGCGCGATACGCGGTCAGCGTGACCTCTGGTGAACCCGTCTTTCGCGTCAATCGCCTGCGAGAGCGCGCTGACCGTGCCGAAGAAGAGGTCGCGCGTCTCCGCGTACTTGGTGAACGTGTATCGCGCCAGCAGCAGGGGGACGAGGAACGGGAGTGTGGCCCAGTAGCCGACAGCCAACGCGATCTGAGCCATCAGCCAACCCATCGGAACCTGGCCGAGGAGTCCAACTGCGACCTGGCGGACTGAAACGGCCCAAACCTTCCCGAACGGGGATTGTGTGCGGACACTCGCAGCTAGAACGCTGAGTAGGTTGTTCATTAGAGCGAACGCCGCACCCACGATCGCTATCTGAGCGAGCGTTCCCCATGAATCGCCCGGCTTCACCCAAGGGACGGTCACGGACCAGGCAAGCCAACCCGTGAAGGCCGAGAGCACGAAATTCGCGCGGTTGAAGAGGACGCCATACCAAGGCACCTCTCCGCGGAGGTCGCGTATCTCGAACGTGCCTATGGCCGCGATCAAACACACCGCAAGCGGATTCGCGATGCTCGTGTCAAAGAGCGCGGCCAGCAGCGGTGCCGTGTTGAGATGGGCCCTAACACCCCCGGGCAGCTGAACCCGTCCATACGAGGCAATCAGCGTTACAACCACCCAGAACATGACGGAACCGAGGTCGAAGTTCGCCGGAAGTGGAAATGAAAGCCTGGCCAGGATGGCGGCCGCGGCACCGATAACGACGGCGAGCATGACTCGCTCGCCCGCAGCAGGTCGCTTTCCCTCCACGTTCGCGAGTATGGCGGACGACGAGACAAGCGGGCTCGTTGGAAACGAAAAGGAGACCGGTTAGACGGTCTCCTTAGCGCGCGCTAGCAAAGCGCCTCTAGAGGCTGCGAAAGGACCTAGTAGCCAGTAGTCCCTGCGCCGGCTCCAAGAACCAGGGCCGCCAGGCTCACAACAGCGGTCAGGATGCGACGCATTGGATTGCCCTCCTTCGCCGAGCTTCATGAGGTAACTCGGCGGCTTAGGGGCCTGGCTTAAGGGGGGCTGACCGGCTGATACCGGACAGACACCGAGGGCACGACTTGGCCGGTTTCAGACAGTTTTGGGCGCGCCGGAGCGGTCTAAAGCCTCTCGTAACGGGCGACGTCGATCACGAAGACGGTCGCCCCGCCGAAGGACACCTCGACCGGATACGGCATGTAGAACTCG
>JALYKF010000107.1 GCA_030774905.1 Chloroflexota bacterium | reverse complement strand
GACGATGCCCGCGGCGAACGCCGCGCCGGCGGCGAGCGACACCACGGGCACGTGTAGCCAGAACAGGACCGCACCGACCGTGATGGCCGCCGCCGCACTCGGACGCGGGGGGAGCCCGCGGGCGAGGACGATGGCTCCGGCCGCAACGCCGATGCCGACGACGAGCAGTCCGATCTGCGTGCTCGGTCCCCCATCGCGGCCGAGGCCGCCCGCGAGCGCGGCCTGCGCCCCGTTCAGGCCACCGGTCTCCGCGGCGAGCAGCAGCGGACCCACCGCGGCGAGCCCAAGCGCGCCACGCGCGGACGGCGCCGACCACACGGGTGCCCCACCGAGCGTCCCGATCCCCGCCGCGAGGAACAGGAGCGCGGCCACGAGGACCAGCGGCACGGCGAGCGTGAGCGGCGCGGCGAAGACCGGCACGGTCGCGAACGCGCTGCGCAGGACGAGGTCGATCGCGAGGGCCGCCGGGAGCGCGATCGGCAGCGGAGACGAGCGCCCCTCGGTGCGCACCGCGTGCGTCAGCGACAGCCAGTGCGTCCCGGCGACCACTGCGGCCGCGGACAGCACCAGGTCGAGCCACTCCTGCCGGACGGCCGTGATCAGCAGCATCGCGACGGCCAGAACGCCCGCGGTCGTCGCCACCGAGCGGCGCGGACCCAGGCGTCCGCCCACGAGGCCGGCGGCGAGGGAGAGGCCGAACAGCACGATCGCGACGACGCCGAGGGTCGTGCTGGGGAGTTTGCCGAACAGTGACTGGTAGAGCGTCGCCGTGAACACGTGGATCGCGCCGAGGAGGAAGAGGATGCCGATCGTCGCGAAGGACGCCGGTCCGATCACCGGCGAAGTCTAGGTCGGGTCGAGGCTACGCCACGTGTGCGGAGCGCGCGGCCTGGACCGCGTCGGCGGGCAGATCGACGCCGTTCGCGCCGCCGAGTGAAGCCGCGCGCCATGCGGCGGCAAGGCGCTCGCTCACGGCACCGACGAGATCGCGGAGGCGAGCGAGCTCGGCAGGTCCGAGATCGTCGGCCTGCGGACCGGCGACGAGCGCGCCGACGACATCGCCGTTGACGACGATCGGCGCGACCGCAGAGCGGCCCCCGCCGGCAAGTCGCTCGATGAGGGTGGCCTCGTTCCAATCGTGTGCGGGCTGGACGAGCTCGTGGACGGTCGGCGCCGTCACGATGCGGGCCTCGCGGCACGCGCGCGCGATCGCGTTGTAGCGGTCATCCGCGCTGATGGCGAACCGCGCGTCGGAGATCCCCAGGAACCGATCGATCCCGCCGGCCTCGACGGAAGCGCTCACCCGATCGCCACGCAACATGCCGGCCTCCGGATCGAGGCCGACGATGAACGACGTCGGGAAGCCGGCGGCCGCGCAGCGCACCAGCAGGTCCGAGAGGATGTCGTCCGTCGACTCCGTGACGGCCGCCTCGCGGGCCGGCGTTGCCACCGGCGCCGCGGCGGTCGCGGGTGTGGCGGGCGCGGCGGCGGCGGGCTGGAATCGGCCGGCAAGGCGCGCCTGCACGAAGGCCGGCGCGGTGGCCCGCACGATCGCCGCGATCAGCTCGAGCTCGCCTTGCGCGAAGCCGCCCTCACGGAAAGTCTGCAGCGTCACGACGCCTACGGACTCGCGCTCGTCGTTGAGGGGTACCTGAAGCACGCCGACGCGGCGGCGCTCGCCGGTGAACGTGACCGTGCGGTCGAACGCGTGCCAGCGCTCGGCGTTGCGCACCGCGAAGCAGCTTGGCGAGTCGTCGACCGGCTGCTTCCCGAGCTCGCTCGATGCGGCGTCGACGCCGACGACCTTGTACCGGTAGGCGACCTCGGGGCGGTCGAGGTGGAACAGCGCGACCGCGAACGCCGAGGCTTCGCTCACTTCGTTCATCGCGTCGCGCAGGATGCGGCCGACGGCTCGCGCGTCGTCGACGGCGGCCACCGCGGCGGAGACCTGCGCCACGATCACATCGATGCCCGCCGCCGCTTCAGCGGACACGGGGGCCGATGCGGATGCGAACGATCCGGCCACCCGCGGCGCGGCGGCCGGCGCCGGCTCCGGCGTCGCGATCGGCGCTGCGACCGAAGGAGCGGGCTCCGCTGCGAACGACGGCGACGCGATCTTCGCCGCCGAGTACATCGCCATGGCCGATGCGATGAGCTCCGAGGAGAGGTCCATGGCCTCGCGCGTCTGGGCGCTTAGCGGCTCGCGCGTGACGAGCGTCCCGAGCAGCACGCCGACGGTGCGATCGCCGAAGACGAGCCGAGAGATCAGCAATCGCGGAGGGACACCGACCCACTCGGCCTGATACGGGACGGGCCAGTCGAGCGCGACCGCTCGGTTCGCGGGCAGCGTGTCGTCGGGCAGCTGGAGCGTGGTGAGACGGCGATCGAACAGCCACGGGTTGCGGCCCACCTCCGCCGCGATGGCGTCCGGGCCAGCCGGCTGCCGCACGACCGCGCACCCGATGAGGTACGGGACGCTGTTGAGAAGGATGCGCAGGGTCGCCTCCACCGGAGGGGTGGCAGCGACGATCTGGAGCGGCTCCACGTCATCGTTTGTACGGGACCGGTCGTGTGCCCGACACACCGCGTCGGGGGTTTGTCAGCGGGGTAGTACGAAGGTCTCACGTCGCCGGCGGCTACCATGGCCCCGCGCGCCGACCCCGATTCGCGTATCGCGGGCCTTGACTTTCGCATCGTGCAAGAGAGAGGTGAGCCGTGGCAACCTCGATCACCCAGGGCGTCGAGATTCGTGGCGACGCCCCCGACCGCGCGGGCGAGATCCTCACCAAGCCGGCGCTCGACTTCGTCGCCGACCTCGCGCGCACCTTCGAATCGACCCGCGTCGACCTCCTGCAGGCCCGCCGGGCACGCCAGGCGGACCTCTCCGCGGGCGCGGATCTCGAGTTCTTGCCGGAGACGAAGGCCGTGCGCGATGGCGCGTGGCGCGTCGCGCCCGCACCGGCGGATCTGCAGGTGCGAAAGGTCGAGATCACCGGACCGACCGATCGGAAGATGGTGATCAACGCCCTCAACTGCGGCGCGTCGGTGTACATGGCCGACTTTGAGGATGCGAACACGCCGACGTGGGACAACATGGTCACGGGCCAGGTCAATCTGGCGGACGCCGTGCGGCGGACGATCGACTTCACGAGTCCCGAGGGCAAACGCTACGCCCTCGGCACAGACCTCGCGACGCTCGTCGTGCGCCCGCGCGGCTGGCATCTCGTGGAGAAGCACCTGCTCGTCGACGGCGCGCCGATCGCCGGAGCGTTCATGGACTTTGGCCTGTACGCATTCCACAACGCGCACGAGCTCGTCGACCACGGCAGCGGACCGTACTTCTACCTGCCGAAGCTCGAGAGCCACCGGGAGGCCCGGCTGTGGAACGACGTCTTCGTCCGTGCGCAGCAGAAGCTCGGGCTGCCGAACGGGACGATCAAGGCCACGGTGTTGGTCGAGACGTTCCCCGCGGCGTTCGAGATGGAGGAGATCCTCTACGAGCTCCGCGAGCACTCGGGTGGGCTGAACGCCGGACGGTGGGACTTCATCTTCAGCGTCATCAAGAAGTTCAACCACCGCTCTGACTTCCTGCTGCCCGACCGCGCGCAGGTCACGATGACCGTCCCGTTCATGCGCGCGTACACCGAGCTGCTCGTGCGGACCTGTCACGCGCGCGGCGCCTTCGCGCTCGGCGGGATGGCCGCGTTCATCCCCACCCGGAAGGATCCGCAGGTGAACGAGGTCGCGCTCGCGAAGGTCCGGGAGGACAAGGTCCGCGAGGCCACCGATGGCTTCGACGGCACGTGGGTCGCCCACCCGGACCTCGTGCCAGTGGCGATGGCCGAGTTCGACCGCGTGCTCGGCACGCGCAAGAACCAGCTCGACCGGGTCCGGGACGACGTCAGGGTCACCGATGCGGAGCTGCGCGCCGTCGGCGTTCCGGGCGGCACGATCACCGATGCCGGCGTGCGGAGCAACGTGAGCGTCGCGATCCAGTACCTCGAGTCATGGCTTCGGGGCGTGGGCGCCGCGGCCATCAACAACCTCATGGAGGACGCGGCTACCGCGGAGATCTCGCGTTCGCAGATCTGGCAATGGGTGCACCACGGCGCCCGGACGGTCGAAGGGAACCAGGTCACGAAGGACGCGGTCAAGAAGATCGGCCGCGATGAGGTCGCGCGCCTCGATGCGCCCGGCCGCCGCTTCGCCGATGCGCTCGCGCTCTTCGAGGACGTCGCGCTCGCCGACCGCTTCGTCGAGTTCCTCACCCTGCCTGGGTACGACCGGCTGCCCTGACCGAGCGCACGCAGGGCGTCCTCCTCGCGGCGCTGACGGCGATCGCCGTCGGGGTCACGTACACGGATCAGGCCGCCCTCGTCCCGCTGCTCGTCGCCGACCTGCGCATCACCGACGTCCAGGCGGGCTTCCTGCCCACCGCCCTCTTCATCAGCGCGGTGACCACGATGCTCGCAACCGCATCGCTCGCCGATCGCATCGGCGCGAAACCCATGAACGTTCTCGGCGTCGGTTTCTCCCTTGCGTCCAATCTTCTCTTCGCGGCCGGACCGACCTACGAGACGTTGCTCGTCGCGAAGGCCGTGGGTGGCATCGGCAGCGGGCTCGCGTTCCTCGGTGGCGTGCGGTACATCGCCGGCCTGTATCCCGGCGCGCGCTCGCACTTCGGCCAGGGTGTGTACGGCGCGGGCTACCCGCTCGGGAGCGCCCTCGGCCTGCAGCTCATGCCGCCGCTGGCCCTCGTGTTCGGCGGGTGGCGCGGGGCGTTCGTCGCCTCGAGCACGCTGCTGGCCGCGGTGCTCGTGCTGTACGCGTGGCGCGCCCCGATCGTGCCGCGAGCCGCCTTGCCGGGCACGATCCGGGACGCGCTGCGTAACGGCAACTCGTGGTGGTGCTTCGTGCAGCACGCCGCGGGCTTCGGTCTCGCGCTCGCGGCCGGCTCGTGGATCAGCGTGTACATCCTGCGTGAGTTCGACACCTCGCTCGTCGTCGCCGGCGCGCTTGGCGCGTTCATCCTCATCGCCGGCCTGTTCATGCGACCGCTCGGCGGCTGGCTGGTCGCGCGGCGGCACGCGACCACGGTCGCGCTCATGCGTGGATCGCAGGTCTTGAATCTCGTCGGCCTTGCGCTCCTCGCGATCCCCGGCCGCCCGCTCGCGGTAGCGCTCGTCGGCGGCATCGCGGTCGGCGTCGGCGTCTCGCTCCCGTATGCCGCGGTGTTCAACACCGCGGCCGCCTCCCTGCCCCGAGCGCCCGGCGCGGCGCAATCGCTAACGGCGACCGGCGGCACGTTCGGCGCGGTCGTCGGAGCTCCGATCATGGGCGTGGCGATCGAGCGGTTCGGGTTCAGCGCGGCCTGGACCGTCATCGCGATCGTGCCGCTCGCAGCGCTCGTCGGCACGTTCTTCATACGCGGCGAAGAGGACCTCGATCGACCGCCGTAGGCTCGCGCACGAATGAGCGCCGGCCACCTCGGCGGCACCACCGGCGAAGCTCGCGCTGACCGAGAAGCTCGTCGCCACCGATCCGTCGATCCAGCGCAAGGAGTCGCCGTGCCACCCGGCCTGCTGGCGAAGACGGTGAGCTCAAGGCGTCCTTCAGAAAGAGCCGCGCCTACGCCGAGAAGCTAGGCGCAAAGAAGGCGCCGAAGCGCTAGCGAATGTCGTCCTGCTCCGCGATGAACAGCCACGGCAGGCCGAACCGCTCCTCGAGCTGTGACGCGAGCGCCTTGACGCCGAGCGTCTCGGTCGCCCAGTGCGAGCCGAAGATGAGGTTGATCCCGCGCTCGCGCGCGTAGAGCTTCGTGTACATGCTGCCCTCGCCGGTCACGTACGTATCCGCCCCACCCTGCCGGGCCGCCTCAAGCATGGTCGTCAACCCCGCGCCGCCGGTCGCGATCGCGACGCGTTTGCACGACTTGGCGTTCTCCCATGCCTCGACGGGCACCCCGAGGACGTCGCGCATCCGGTCGGTGAGCTGCAGGAAGGTTCGATCGTGCTGGCCGATGACGCCGGCCATGCCACCGTGATATGGGAGGAAGCGCTCCTGGACGATCACGCCGAGCGCCGCGGCGAGCAGATCGGGATTGCCGAAGCCCGGCGCGCCGTCGAGCGCCGAGTGCGCGCCGTATAGCGATATGCCGTTGTCCTTCAGGCGGTCGAGCTTCTGCGGCGCGAGATCCAGGTCGATCTCGGGCCACGTGCGGTGATGGACGATGAGCAGGTCCGAGTCGGTGAACTTCGCGCGGGTGATGGTGTGGAAAGACGTGTTCACCGCGCACGCCACGCGGCTGACGGTCTCGCCCGAGCGGAGCACGAGCCCGTTGGAGGCCTCCTCGTCGAACGTGTGCGTCTCGAGCTTCGCGTCGAGAAACGCCACGACGTCGTCGAGGGCGACGCTCATTTGATCCGCTCCGCGATGAGCTTGTTCACGACCGCGGGGTTGGCCTTGCCGCCGAGGGCTTTCATGACCGGGCCGAACAGCGCCGCGAGCGCCCGCTGGTTACCGGAGCGGACATCGGCGACGGCCTTCGGGTTCGCGGCGATCGCGGCATCCACCGCGGCGGCGAT
>JALYKF010000106.1 GCA_030774905.1 Chloroflexota bacterium | reverse complement strand
GCTGTTCCCGCAGCACCTGCTCATCCAGCTGATCCTCGCGTCGCAGGCGATCAACGGGCTGCTGCTGCCGGTGGTGCTCGCATTCATCCTCAAGCTCGCCGGCGACCGTTCGATCATGGGCGGCTCGGCCAACGGCCGGACAACGACCGCGATCGGTTGGGGCGTCGCAGGCATGGCCTCGCTGCTCTCGGTCGGGTACGTGGCCGTCACGCTCCTCGGCCTCTAAGCCATCGACCCCGCGCTCGCGCTGAAGCTCGTTCTGACGCCGTTGCTCATCGCGACGGCGAGCCTCGCCAGCCGCCGGTGGGGACACGCGATCAGCGGGTGGCTCGTCGGCATCCCGTTCACGTCCGGGCCGATCACCCTGTTCCTGTTCCTCGACCACGGCGCCGGGTTCGCCGCCAACGCCGCGCTCGGGTCGCTCATCGGTGTCCTCGCGACCGCGGCGTTCGCGGTCGAGTTCTCGGCGATCGCGAAGCGCTCCGGCCGGATGGTGCCCTCGTTCATCGCCGGGCTGATCGCATTCGGACTCATCGGCGCCGCCGCGCAGGAGCTGCCGATCGCGCCGCTCCCGCTCTACGCGATCTGCGCGGTCGTCCTCATCGTCGCGATCCGGCTCGTCCCACCGACGCTGGCCAGCCACGGCGTGCACCCGCCGCGCTGGGATCTCCCGGTGCGGATGGTCCTGGCCACCGCCATGGTGCTCGCGATCACGAGCGCGGCGTCGTTGCTCGGTCCGCGCCTATCGGGCCTGCTCGCGACGATCCCGCTCTACGCGAGCATCCTCGCCGGCTTCGGCTTCACCCAGATCGGCCCCGCCGCCGCGATCAACGTGTGGCGCGGCCTCCTGTTCGGCCTCTTTGGTTTCGGCGCGTTCTACCTCGTGCTCGCCGCATCGCTCGAGTCGCTCGGGCTTGCCGCGTTCGCGCTTGCGCTCGTGACGGCGATCGTCATGCAGCTCGTGACGCTGCGGGTGCTTCGCCGCTAACGGAATCGCACCGAGGCGGTGAGGGCGCCGCCATCCTGGAAGCTCACGTTCGCGCCGTCCGACAGCCGATACAGGGTGTAGTCCCACCGCGACCCCGGACTCGTCGGGCCCGAGATGAAGAACAGCGCGACCGCCGTCCCATCCGCTCGGAACGCCGCGAGGTTGGCCCCGGCCTTCACTCCGGTGAACGACGTGGTCGCGGACCCATCGTCCGCCTGAAAGAGCACGAATCCGTCGCTGGCGTTCAGGAAGCCGATCCGGTGCGAGCCGGGTTGCCACTGCGCGCCCTTCTGCCCGGTGCCGGACGCGACCGTGCGGGCCGCGAAGTCAGCGAGTGGCCAATAGCTGACCTTCCCTGAGATCTCGCTCCCGAGCACGAGCTTCGCGTCGCTTGATGCGTGGACGGAGCCCATGGTGATGCCGCCGGCCGCGCTCTCGGCCCGCTGCGCGGTGAACGTGTTGTCGGCGTTCAACCGGACCGTCCCGTAGAAGCCCATGAAGCCGCCTTCACCGGTGAGCCCCGCCGCTGCGAGGTTGGCCGAGCGATCCCAAGCGACAGGGCGGTAGAGCCACCCGGTGTTCGTCTGCGTGTCGATCACGATCCCGTGGCGGCCATTGGCCGCGAGCTCGTAGATGTTGAGGGTCGCCTTGTTCGCGTTCGATCCGGAGCCGATCCCGAACGCACCGGTCTCCGTCGAGTAGAGGATCCCGGCGTTGTCGCTCGACCACACGATGCCTCCGCCCCGCGTATCGGCCGCGAGCGACACCAGGGTCTGCTCGGTGCTGTTGCCAGCGACGGCGAACATCCGCAGCTGCGCGCCTTCGCCGCCCTGCCCGGGGCCGGGCTTCCAATAGGCGATTAGCGTGCCGTCCGGCGAGACCGCGATGTTCGCTCCGAATGCCGGGACCCGGAGCGCCGGGGCCGGTCCGACCGCACCGCTGCTCGATTCCTTTCGGATCGTCGACCCGGGCTGCCCCTGGATCACAAAACCGAAGTCGTCGTTGTACACCGCGCCGGTCCCGCCGGTCGCGCCGGTGGCGACGGCCAACCCGGTCGGTCCCGCCGTCGCGCTCGCGGCGGCGCTCGCCGTCGCGCTGGCCCGGACGGACGTGGTCGGTGACAGGCTCGGGCTCGCGACGCTCGCAGTCTGCTCCGGCGACCGCAGTCCGAGGACGATGACGATCGCGATCACCGCGACGACCGCGGCAGCGATCCATCGATTCCGATTGTTCATTCCATTAGTCCCCTTGTCGTACTCAGCGCAGCCGGACCGACGCGTTCAGGCCGCCAAGCTCGGTGAAGGTCACCCGGTCGCCACCCGTCGCCTTCGCCGCGAGCGGGTCGTTGCTGAACTGGACGAGGGTGTACGTCGTGCCGCCGAGGCCCGTCGAGCCCGCCGGCGTGACCGCGAGCACGACCGCGGATCCATCGGCGCGGAAGATCCGAACGAACGCGCCCTCGGGCACACCGCTGAACGCGGTGTGGCCGCACCCGAGCGGGTTCTCCTTGTCCACGTCGCAGAGCCAGAACTGGTTCGACGGGCCGATGAACCCGATCTCGTGCGTGCCCGGACGCCAGGCGAAGCCGGTCATACCGTACTTCGACTCGGGCGGGTGGTGACCCGCGCCGGACATCGTCTGGAGCGGCCAGTACGTGAAGCCCCGCGCATCAAGGTCGAGGCCCACGACGAACCTCGCGTCCGAGCTCGCCTTGACCGAGCTCATCACGATCTGCACCGGGACGTTGAAGCGCGTGGTCGTGGGCGGGTTGGCGGAGAGGTTGATGACGTCGTAGGTGCGCATGAAGCCGCCCTCGCCGGTCTCGCCCA
>JALYKF010000105.1 GCA_030774905.1 Chloroflexota bacterium | reverse complement strand
GCTCCAGACGCTGCTGCGTCCGTTCACGAGCGGTTCAGAGCTCGCCGTCGCTGTGTCGACACTGCTCAGCTTCGCGCTGTTCCAACCGCTTCGTCGCCGCGTCCAGGAGACGGTGGATCGCCGCTTCTATCGCGCGCGCTACGACGCGGTGCGCACGCTCGATGCGTTCAGCGTCCGCTTGCGGGATGAGGTGGACCTCGACGCGGTGCGCCGCGACCTCATCGACGCGGTACACCAGACCGTGCATCCGGCACATGCTTCCGTATGGCTTCGGGTACAGCCGTGATGTGGCTGCGACCCCGCGTCGTGTTCGCGGTCGGGGCCTGGCTCACCGCGGCCGCGTTGGCCCTGATCTCGCTGGTTCTCCTGGCACTCGGTTCCTCGGGCCTCGCGTCGCCAGACTCGCCCCGCTGGCTCGTGGCCGTGCTCTACCTCACGAGCATGGTGCTGCCGACGGTCGGCGCCCTGATCACGCTGCGCAAGCCCGGGAATCCGATCGGGCCGATCCTGGTCGTCGCGGGTCTCTCGGTCTTCGCGTGGTTCAGCTCGTCGGCATATGCCACGTACGCATTGACGATCAGGCCGGACCTGTCTGGCGGCTTGATCGCCCTCTGGCTTGCGGGATGGGCCCCCCTTCCCTATGCGGATGCTCTCCTCGTGTTCGTGCCGCTCCTGTACCCGGATGGTCAGTTCCTCTCACGACGCTGGCGGCTCATTGGGTGGCTGGTCGGCGCCGTCGTGATAGCCCAGATCGTCGGGGCCGCCTTTGGGCGTGAGGTCCTTCAGTTCCAACCGGGCTCCGGCGTAAGCGCTCCGAATCCGCTGGCGGTGGCCGGCCTCAGGCCGATCGACGTCCTCTTCAACCAGACGATCGGCCTACCGCTCGGCTTCGCGTCCCTCGCGATCTCTTGGGCTGCCGTCGTGATCCGCTTCCTTCGTTCGCGCGGCATCGAACGCCTCCAGATCAAGTGGTTCCTGTATGCCGTCGGGGTCGTGCTCCTCGCGTTCGCGACTCTGTTTCCGCTCTCGTTCATCGGCGTGGTGATCGCCGACGAAGTCTTCTTCTTCACATTGACGTTCTCGTTCATGCTCATCCCGCTTGCGGTCGGAGTCGCAGTGCTGCGCTACCGCCTGTACGACATCGACCACCTGATCAATCGAACGGTCGTGTACGCGGTCACGACTGGGGCGATCGGGGTCATGTTCTTCGGCGGCATCGTCCTCCTCCAGGCGCTGTTGCGACCCCTCACCAGTGGCTCTGAGGTCGCGGTCGCGGTCTCGACTCTGGCTGGATTCGCACTCTTCCAGCCTGTGCGCGCGTGGGTCCAGCACGCGGTCGATCGCCGCTTCTACCGCGCTCGCTACGACGCGGCGCGCACGCTCGACGCATTCAGCGTCCGGCTCCGTGACGAGGTCGACCTCGGCGCAGTGCGGGGCGACCTGCTCGATGCGGTACGCGACACGATGCAACCGGCGCATGCCGGCGTGTGGCTACGCACGAAGTGAACATGCGCGGGGCCCGCGTCGTCGCCTGGTCCATCTGGGCGGCGGGGATCCTCTTCGCCGCGGGCGGCCTCGCGCTGCTGGTCGCGAGCTTCGGCGTCGCGGTCCCCGACTCGTGGGGCTTCCGCGGCTTCACCTCCCTATTTGCCGTCACCTTCGGCACCCTCGGCGCGCTCATCGTCGCTGCGCGGCGCAGTCTCATCGGCTGGTTGTTGCTGGTCGCCGGCCTGCTGTCGGGCATGCAGTGCTTCGCCGAGGAGTACGCCATCTACGGGATCGTCGCGCGGCCCGGCTCGTTGCCGGCGGCCGAATATCTCGGCTGGATCAACTCGTGGATCTGGGTCTTCATCGTCGCGCTCATCGGGATCTTCGTGCCGCTCCTGTTCCCGAACGGCCGCTTCCTCTCGCCCCGCTGGCGGCTTGTCGCTCTTGTGGCGAGCGCGTTCGCCCTCTTCCTCGCGATCGGACTGTCGCTGACCGACGGTCCCCTGAACAATGCGCCGTTCGTCACGAACCCGTTCGGTGTGCGAGGCGTCAAAGGCATCGACGTCGTGACGGGGGCGCCCGAACCCGTCTTCGTCATCGGCTACGGCGGAATGGTGGCATGCGCGCTCGCCGCGATCATCTCCGTCGTGGTCCGCTTCCGCGCAGCGCGCGGGGTCGAGCGGCAGC
>JALYKF010000104.1 GCA_030774905.1 Chloroflexota bacterium | reverse complement strand
ATCATGAAGGACGCGCCGCCGGTGTACCGCGGGCCGGTGCGCGCACCGCCGCGCCGGCCGGTCCGCGCGCCCCGCAAGCGTTCGAGCATCGGCCCGGCGATGTTCGCCCTGGTGGTGGTGCTGGCGGCCATCGGGATCTTCGTGGTCGCGCGGCCGCTTGCGACGGACGCGATCGTCCAGGCCGCCGACGACCACGACACCCTGCTCCGCCAATCGGCGGTCCGCGCGGTGATCGCGCCCTCCGTCGCGCCGTTGCTGGACGCGCCCGCGGACCCGAACGGCAAGACCGTCGACTTCACCGTGCGCAAGGGCGCGACCGCGTCCCTCATCGCCGCGGATCTCCTGAAGGCCGGGCTCATCACGTCCGCGCTCGCGTTCAAGTACGTCCTGTACGAGAGCGGCACCGAGAACGCACTGCAGACCGGGACGTACAAGGTGTCGGCGTCCCTCAGTCCGCGCGATCTCGCGACGCTGTTCCAGAAAGCGCCCGGCGATCAGGTCGCGCTGCGGATCATCGAAGGATGGCGGCTCACCGAAATCGCTACGGCGGTCAACAAGGCGTTCCCGGCCATCAGCACGAAGGACTTCCTGGCCGCGGCCGTGGTCGGCACGCGCAACAACTTCGTCCTGAGCGGTCTCGATCCGAAGGCCCCGCTCGAGGGCTTCCTGTTCCCCGACACGTACTTCCTGCGGCCCGACGCGACCGTGGAGCAGGTCATCGGCGTGCTCATCGATACGTTCGAGAAGAAGGCCGGCCCCGCCCTGCGCACCGCCGCTGCGACGCGTGGCACCACGATCTACGACATGGTCAAGCTCGCCTCGATCGTGGAACGCGAGGCGCGCGACCGTAAGGAGAGTCCGCTCATCGCCGGCCTGTATCAGCATCGGCTCGACATCTCGATGAAGCTGGACGCCGATCCGACGATCCAGTACGCGAAGGGCGATTGGGGCGAGCTCTCGCTCGACGATCTGAAGCGCGACTCGCCGTACAACACGTACCTGAACCCGGGCCTGCCCCCCACGCCGATCTGCAATCCCGGTCTCGCGGCGCTGCAGGCCGCAGCGCAGCCCGAGAAGACCGACTTCCTCTTCTTCGTGGCCAAGAGCGACGGCACCGGCGATCACGCCTTCGCGAAGACCATCGAGGAACACGAGGCCAACCGGGTCAAGTACGGCAACAAGTAGTGGAGCGCGAGCGACGAGCGGCTTGCCGCGAGGAACGAGCACCGTCAGCCCTGAGCGGTCTCCGGCCGCAGGCCGGGGATTGAGCAAGTGAGCGTCGTGTACCTGCTCGGCCATCCGGTCGAGCACTCGCTGTCGCCGGCGATGCACAACGCCGCGTTCCACGCGCTCGGCCTGCCCCATACGTACGAGGCGCTCGACGTGACCGCCGACGCGCTGCCGGCGATCGTCCAGCGGATCCGGGCCGGTGAGATCCTCGGCGCGAACGTGACCCTCCCGCACAAGGAGGCGGTCATGACGCTCGTCGAGACCTGGGACGGACCGACCGCGGAGATCGGCGCCGCGAACACGCTGTCACGCACCGGCGACGGCAAGCGCGTGCTCGCGTCGAACACCGACGCCGTCGGATTCGCGTATGCGACGCGCGACATCGAACTCGCGAACGCGCGCGCGCTCCTCCTCGGCGCGGGCGGAGCCGCTCGCGCGATCCTCGTCGCGCTCTTCGTTCGCGGCGCGCGCGTGACGATCGCGAACCGCTCGATAGAGCGCGCCCGGACCCTGGCGCGCGCCATCCCGCACCCCGTCGACCACGGCGCGACGGTCATCGAGTGGGACGCGCGCACCCACTTGGACGACATCGACGTGGTCGTCAACGCGACCTCCCTCGGGCTCCACGGCGAGGACCCCCTCGAAGGAGCGACGCTGCGGCCCGGCTTGGTGATCGTGGATCTGATCCCGAAGGCCGTGCCCACACCGCTCGTGACCCGTGGTCGCGCCGCGGGCGCCCACGTCGTGGACGGCCTTCCGATGCTGCTGCAGCAGGCCGCGTCGTCGTTCCGCATCTGGACCGGGCGGGAGGCTCCGGTCGACGTCATGCGCCACGCCCTGTTCGCGAGCGTGAGCTGACGATGCGGTTCCTCACTGGGGGTGAATCGCACGGGCCGGGGCTCACGATCATCGTCGACGGCGTGCCCGCCGGGCTCGCGCTCGACGGCGCGGTCATCGACGCCGACCTCCGGCGACGCCAGCTCGGGTACGGCCGCGGCGCGCGGCAGCGGATCGAACGCGACAGCGCGCGCATCACCGGAGGCGTGCGCCAGGGCAAGACCACCGGCGCGCCGATCGCGCTCTGGATCGAGAACCGCGACGCGGTCAACTGGGAGCGCGTCATGAGCGTGACGCCGGTGGCCGAGGGACCCGACGCGGTCACCCGACTGCGACCCGGACACGCCGATCTCGCCGGTGCGCTGAAGTACGGCCACGAGGACGTGCGCGACGTCATCGAGCGCGCGAGCGCGCGCGAGACCGCGTCGCGCGTCGCGGCGGGCGGCGTCGCGAAGGCCGTGCTGGCCGCCGTCGGCATCGACGTCCTGAGCGAAACGATCCGCATCGGCGACGTGACGGCGACCGCGCGCTTCGATCGGGACGCGATCGAGGCGAGCGAGGTGCGCTGCGGCGACGCGGAGGCGACCGCGCGGATGGTGCGCGCCATCGCGGCGGCCCGCGATGCCGGTGACACGCTCGGCGGGGTCACGGCGGTCAGGGCCGCGAACGTCATGCCGGGGCTCGGCAGCTACGCGCAGTGGGACCGGCGGCTCGATGGGCGGATCGCCCAGGCCCTCGCGTCGATCCCATCGGCGAAGGGCGTCGAGGTCGCGGACGCGTTCGACGCCGCGGGCGAGCGCGGCAGTCGGGTGCACGATCCGATCGAACGCCGCGGCACCGGCTTCGGGCGGCCCCGCAATCGCGCGGGCGGGCTCGAGGGCGGGGTCACGAACGGCGAGGATGTCGTCGTGCGGGTGGCCTTCAAGCCGATCTCGACGCTGATGAAACCCTTGCCGTCGGTGGATCTCCGGACCGGCGACCCCGCGCCGGCGCACGTCGAGCGCAGCGACGTCTGCATCATCCCCGCCGCGGGAGTCGTCGCCGAAGCCATGCTCGCGCTCGTGCTCGCGGACGCACTGTGCGCGAAGTTCGGCGAGGACACTATCGATGACATCGCCGACGCGGTGGCCCGCTACCGCGAGCGGCTCAAGCCGATCGCCGACCGCTGATGCATCTCTTCCTCGTCGGCCCACCCGGGGTAGGGAAGTCGACCGTCGCGCCATTTCTCGCCGAGGCCTTGGGCGGTCGGACCGTCGATCTGGACGAGCAGATCGAGCGCATCGCGGGCAAGCCCTGTACCCGGGTCATCGTCGAGGACGGCATGCCGCGTTTTCGCGCCATCGAGTCCGAGGTGCTGTCGGCGTTGCGCCCGACCCCCGCGCTCATCGTCGTGTCCACCGGCGGCGGCGCGGTGCTTCTCGAGCCGAACCGGCGCCGGATGGCGGAGCTCGGCCTGCGCGTCGGCCTGACCGGCTCGGTCGCGACCGTGGCCCGCGGCATCGCCGCCACCATGGCGAAGCGCGCGCATCTGGACGACGGGCCACGCCAGCACGCGGCGCGGGTGTTGAAGGATCGGCGGGACGTGTACGCCGATGTGGACGCATCGTTCAAGGTCGACGGCATCGAGCCGCACGAGGTCGCGCTCGCGATCGCTGCCTGGCTCGTCTCCGCGCGCGGGCTCCGCATCGATGTGCTCGCGTCGCGGCCGTATCCGATCCTCGTGCGCGCAGGGCTCCTCGAGCACGTGGGGACCCACCTGCGGGACATCGGCTGGCAGGGGCGGGTCGCGATCGTCGCCGACGCGTTCACCGCCCGGCGATTCGGGCCGGCCGTCCGGCGCTCCTGCGTCTCGGCCGGCATCGAGCCGGTGATCGTCCGCGTGCCGCGAGGCGAGCAGGTCAAGAGCGTGACGGCGCTCGGGAGGCTGTGGGACGCATTGGCCGCGGCGCGCATCGGGCGCGACGGCGGGGTCATCGCGCTCGGCGGCGGCACGGTCGGCGATGTCGCGGGATTCGCCGCCGCGACATACCTCCGCGGCATCCGCGTTGCGCACGTCCCCACGACGCTGCTCGCGATGGTGGACTCGTCGATCGGCGGGAAGACGGGGATCGACCTCGCGCGCGGGAAGAACCTTGCGGGGGCGTTCCATCAGCCCGACGCGGTGCTCGCGGATCCGAGCGTGCTGTCGTCGCTCCCGCGCCGCGAGCGGTCGTCCGGTTTCGCGGAGATCGTGAAAGTCGCGTTCCTCTCGGACCGGGACTCGGTCGCGCAGGTCGAGCGCTCGGCCGCGGCCGTCGTCGCCGGCGACCTGGGTCCGACGCTCGGTGCGATCGCCCTCGCCGCAACGGTGAAAGGCGGCATCGTCGGCGCCGATGAGCGGGAGGCTGGCCTTCGCGAGCTCCTGAACTTCGGCCACACCCTTGGGCACGCGTACGAGGCAGCCAGTCGGTACCGCGTGACCCACGGCGAGGCAGTGAGCATCGGCCTGGTCTTCGCGGCCGCGCTCGCCGACGTGCTCGACCTCGCGCCGACGTCACTGCGCGAGCGCCTGGAGGCGGTCCTTGGCGCCGCGGGCCTCCCGGTGCGGGCCACGTTGCCGGCGCGCACGTGGTCGTTCCTCGCCGCCGACAAGAAGTCGCGGGCCGGGCAGACGCGCTGGATCCTCCCGCGGACCATCGGGCGCTTCAGCGAGGTGGCCGACGTGGGGGCGCGCCCGCTGCGGCTCGCTGCGGCGATCGTGGACGGTCGATGAAGCTCCTGCTGGTGAACGGTCCCAACCTCAACACGCTCGGCACGCGCGAGCCCGCGGTCTACGGGACCACCACGCTCGCCGAGGTCGTGCAGCGATGCCGCGACGTCGCCGGTGCCGGGCACACGATCGCGGACTTCCAGTCGAACCACGAAGGCGCCCTCATCGACTTCCTGCAGGAGCACGCCGACGCCGGCGGTGCCATCATCAATCCGGGCGGCCTGGCCCACACCTCGATCGTCCTACGCGACGCGATCGCCGGATGCGCCTTCCCCGTCGTCGAGGTCCACATCAGCGACATCGGCAAGCGGGAACCGTTCAGGCACCATACGTATCTCAAAGACGTCACGGCGCATCAAGTAATAGGAAAGGGAGTCGCGGGGTACGAAGAAGCCGTCAGATGGCTTCTCGAAAACGCTTCGACAGCGCGCGAGCAGCGCAGCTAAGGAGTGAACCCACCCGCGGCAGCGGATTAACAACAAGAATGGTCTCTACCGGCGAGATCAAGCGCGGCATGACGATCGAGCTCGACGGCACCCTGTATCAGATCGTCGAGTTCCAGCACATCAAGATGGGGCGGGGCAGCGCGCAGGTGCGCATGAAGCTGCGGAACGTGCGGCGCGGCGACCTCATCGAGAAGACGTTCCAGGCCGGCGATCGGTTCGCCCGCGCGCGGCTCGATCACCGCGACGTGCAATTCATGTATTCCGACGGCGACCTCTATCACTTCATGGACACGAAGACCTTCGATCAGGTCGCGCTCGACGCCGATCAGCTCGGCGACGCGGTCAAGTACCTCACCGACGGCATGGTGGTCACCCTGAATGAGTACGAGGGCGAGCCCATTGGCGTCGACATGCCGCCGTCGGTCGTCTTGACGGTCACGAGCGTCGAGTTCGGCCTCAAGGGCGACACCGCCACCGGCGCGAACAAGCCCGCGACGCTCGCATCGGGCCTGAAGGTGAACGTGCCCTTGTTCGTGAACCAGGGGGACAGGATCAAGGTCGACACGCGCACCGGGGAGTACATCGAACGGGCATCGTGACCGGCGCACCCACGAACGTCATCCGCGTCGGGCAGCTCACCGTTCGCATCGCGGAGCGCCTGCTCGGTGCCGAGGATCTCAAGGACCTGTGGGTCGAGGGCGAGATCCCGGAGGCGACGGTGTCATCGGCCGGACACGTCCACTTCACCCTGAAGGACACCGCCGGCCAGATCCGGTGCGTCCTCTTCGCCTCGCAGGCGGCGAACGTGGCCCTCACGCCGCGGGCCGGTATGCGGGTCATCGCCCACGGCTATGTGGACGTGTACCTGAAAGGCGGATCGTTCAGTCTGCGGTGCGACGATGTCCGTCCGGCCGGGGCGGGGGAGGCGTTCCTTCGTTTGGAGGCGCTCCGCAAGCGTCTGGCCGCCGAGGGGCTGTTCGATCAGGCGCGCAAGCGTCCATTGCCGCTGCGTCCGCACCGGGTCGCTGTGATCACGAGCCCGACGGGCGCCGCGTGGCACGACGTGCAGACCGTCTGTCTCCGGCGTGACCCGAGCGTGGAGCTCGTCTTCGCGGCGGCGCAGGTGCAGGGCGCGGGCGCGGTCGAGTCGATGATCGCGGCCTTGGATGGCCTGGCGCAGCTCCGCGACGTCGATGCGATCATCCTCGCGCGCGGCGGCGGCGCGAGCGAGGATCTGTCCCCGTTCAACGACGAGGCGCTCGTCCGCGCCGTGTCACGCGTGAACCGGCCGGTGTGCACGGGCGTGGGCCACGAGTCGGATGTCACGCTCGTCGACCTGGTCGCCGACGTCCGGGCGCCGACGCCCTCGGTCGCCGCTGAGCTCGTCGTGCCGGACGCCGGCGCCGACGCGGCCGCGATCGTGCGCGTGCGCCGCCGCATCGACGGTCGCATTCGCGAGATCGCGGGCGACCGCCGCCGTCGTGCGACGAATGCGATGCGCCTCC
>JALYKF010000103.1 GCA_030774905.1 Chloroflexota bacterium | reverse complement strand
CACCGTGCCGTGCGCGTCCGCGAGCAGCTGGATCTCGACGTGCCGCGGCCGCTCGATCGCGCGCTCGAGGATCAGCCGTTCATCACCGAACGCGGCCGTCGCGGTACGGCGGGCTCGCGCCAGCGCTTCTGACAGATCCGCCTCGCGCGCGACCAGCTGCATGCCGATCCCGCCGCCGCCGGCGGCAGGCTTGAGCATCACCGGATAGCCCACGGTCCGGGCCGCCGCGGCGAACGCGTGGTCCTGCTGATCGGCGCCGCGGTACCCGGGGATGACGGGCACGCCAGCGCGCTCGGCTGCCGCCTTTGCCTCCCCTTTGTCCCCGAGGCGGCGGAGCACGTCCGGGCTCGGTCCGACGAACGTCATGCCCGCAGCGGCAACGGCTCCGGCGAACGGCGCCTGCTCGGACAGGAATCCGTAGCCCGGGTGGATGAGCTCGGCGCCCGACTCGCGCGCCGCGCCGATGATGCTGGCGATGTTGAGATAGGAGTCCCGCGCGGCTGCCGGCCCGATCCGGACCGCGATATCGGCCTCGCGAACGAACGGCGCGCTCGCGTCCGCGTCCGAGTGCACGGCCACGGTGCGCAGGCCCATCCGCTTCGCAGTGCGGAAGACGCGGCGCGCGATCTCTCCGCGATTGGCTACGAGGACGGTCATCATGTGACCCAGATTGTCACCGCAACGCGCGGCGTTCGTCGAAGGCTGGCCGGTGCTGGTGTCGGTGCTCGTCGTCGCCATCCCGTTCGGGATCGTCGCGAGCCGTTCGGGCTTGTCACCGGCGGAGATCATGGCGATGAGCCTGTTCGTGTTCGCCGGTGCGTCCCAATTCGCGATGGTCCAGCTGTTCACCGACCACGTGGCGTGGCCGGTCGTCGTCGCGACCGTCCTCCTGATCAATCTCCGGCATCTGCTGATGGCCGCGGCGTTGCGGCCGTACTTCGGGCGGGTCTCGGTCGCCGGGCGCCTCGCCGCGGCGTACGTCCTCACCGATGAGGCCTTTGCCATGGCTATCGGCTGGTTCCGGCGCGGCCGGACTGAGATCGCCTATTACGTGACCTTCGCCGTGGGCCTGTATGTCCTCTGGAATACCGGGACGGCGATCGGGATGCTGCTCGGTCCGGCGATCGGCGAGCCGCGGCGATTCGGCGTCGACTTCGCGATCACCGCGACGTTCATCGCCATCGTGGTCCTCGGGGTGCGGCGCCGCACCGATGCTGTCGTGGCGATCGTGGCGGCGGTCATGGCTGCCGCGCTCGCGTACCTGGGTGCGTCCGTGGTCGCGGTCGTGACGGCCGGAGCGCTCGCGCCACTCCTTGTGCTCGGCACGCGGGACGAGCCGGACGCATGACCTGGCTCGCGATCGCGGGCTCGGCGATCATCACCTACCTGGTGCGGGCGTTCGCGTTCCGCGTGGCCATGCCGGCCAACGTGCCGCGCCGCGTCACCCGATATCTGGATGCACTGCCCGTAGCGATCATCGCCGCGCTTGCCGGTCCCGCCATTCTGGTGCCGAACGGCGCAGCGACGCGCGGACCGGAGCTCGTCGCGGCACTCGTGGTCATCGGGGTGGTCGCGTGGCGGCGGAACCTGCTCGCCGGCGTGCTTGCCGGTGTCGTGACCGTGGCGCTGCTGCGGCTAGTTCTGCCTGCGTGACCCGCCGAGCCATTTCGGCGCGCGCTTCTCGAGGAACGCGCGCATGCCGTCCTGCCCCTCAGCGCTGACCCGCGCGTCGGCGATCCGTTCGATCACCAGCTCGCGCACGTCGGCAGGCGCGCGCCCGGTGACCTCGCGGACCAGGCGCTTCGCCGCGTTCACCGCGTCCGGACCGCCGGACACGATCGCGTCCACGAACCGTTCGATCTCCAGATCGAGCTGGCCCTCGTCGACGACGCTGTGGATGAGCCCTGCCGCGAACGCGCGATGCGAGTCGAACCGGATGCCGGTCACGAACGCCGCGGTGGCGAAGCTCAGGCCGACCTTGCGCACGATGTATGGGGAGATCACCGCCGGCAGGATGCCAAGGCGCACCTCGGTGAAGGCGAACGTCGCCGCCTCGACCGCGACCGCGACATCGGCGACGGCCACGAGCCCGACGCCCCCGCCGATGGCCGGGCCCTGGATCCGGGCGATCACGGGCATCGGCAGCGTGTCGAGCCTGGCGTACAGATCGGCCAGGGCTCCCGAATCGGCGCGGTTCTCCTCGAGCGTGTAGTCGGCCATCGAGCGCATCCACGCAAGGTCCGCCCCGGCGCAGAAGGTGTCGCCTTCGCTCCCCAAGACGACGCAGCGCGCGTCCGCGGGCACCGCTTCGACCGCGCGCGTGAGCTCGGCGATGAGCTCGGCGTCGAGCGCATTCTTGACGGCGGGCCGGGAAAAGGTGATCCGCGCCACGTGCCGCTCGTCCACGGTGCTTCGGACGAGCTCGGTCACATCCGGAACACGCCGTAGCGCGGCTCGCCGATGGGCGCGTGCCGCGCCGCGGCCAGGCCGAGCGCCAGCACGGCGCGCGTATCCATTGGATCGATGACCCCATCGTCCCAGAGGCGGGCCGTCGAGTAGTACGGCGACCCCTGGGTCTCGTACTGATCCCTGATCTGTGCTTTGAACGCGTCCCGGGCCGCATCGTCCTCGAAGGTGCCCACGAGCGACAGCACGGTCGCCGCCTGGTCGCCGCCCATGACGCTGATGCGCGCGTTCGGCCACATCCACAGCTGGCGCGGTCCGTACGCGCGGCCGCACATCCCGTAGTTCCCCGCGCCGAAGCTGCCGCCGATGATGACCGTGAACTTCGGGACGACCGCGCACGCGACGGCGGTCACCATCTTGGCCCCGTCCTTCGCGATCCCGCCTTCTTCGTACTCCTTGCCGACCATGAAGCCGGCGATGTTCTGCAGGAACACGAGTGGCACGCTCCGCTGGTCGCAAAGCTGGATGAAGTGCGCGGCCTTCAGCGCGGACTCGCTGAACAGGATCCCGTTATTGGCGACGATGCCGACGCGGAAGCCCATGATCCGCGCGAACCCGCACACGAGCGTCTCGCCGTAGAGCGCCTTGAACTCGGTGAATCTGGAGCCGTCGACGAGCCGGGCGATGACCTCGTGCACGTCGTACGGCGTGCGGGTGTCGGCCGGCACGATCGAGTACAGATCAGCCGGATCGTGCGCGGGCGCCTCCGACGTGCTGACATCCTCGCCCCAGAGCACCGGCTGTGGCGCGAGGTTCGAGACGACCTCGCGCGCGAGCGACAGCGCGTGCGCGTCGTCGAGCGCGTAGTGGTCGACGACGCCGCTCTTGCGAGCGTGGACGTCGGCCCCACCGAGGTCTTCGGCCGTCACCTCTTCGCCCGTCGCGGCCTTCACGAGCGGCGGGCCGCCCAGGAAGATCGTCCCCTGGCCCTTCACGATGATCGACTCGTCGCTCATCGCCGGAACGTACGCGCCGCCCGCGGTGGAGCTGCCCATGACGACCGCGATCTGGGGGATGCCGAGCGAGGACATCCGGGCCTGGTTGTAGAAGATGCGGCCGAAGTGCTCGCGGTCCGGGAAGACCTCATCCTGCCGCGGCAGGAACGCGCCGCCCGAATCGACGAGATACACGCAGGGGAGGCGGTTCTCGAGGGCGATCTCCTGCGCGCGCAGGTGCTTCTTCACGGTGAGCGGGTAGTACGTGCCGCCCTTGACCGTCGCATCGTTCGCGACGATCACGCACTCGCGGTCCGAGACCCGCCCGATGCCGGTCACGATCCCGGCCGACGGGGCATCGTTGTCGTATAGGTCGAGCGCGGCGAGCGGTGCGATCTCGAGGAACGGCGAGCCCGGATCGAGGAGCCGCTCGACGCGGTCGCGGGGGAGGAGCTTGCCGGCCTTCGTGTGCTTCTCGCGAGCCCGCTCGGGGCCGCCCTGCCGGACGGCGTCGAGCTTCTTGTGGAGCTCCGTCACCAGTGCGCTCATGGATTCGCGACTGGAGCGGGCCTGCGGGGAGGCCCGATCGAACGAGGAAGAGAGCACCGGCATCAGGGCGCGATGCTAAACTTGACTCTCCGCGCGCGCCTGTAGCTCAGTTGGATAGAGCGCAACGCTACGAACGTTGAGGTCGGGGGTTCGAGCCCCTCCAGGCGTACCGATCCGGCAGCTACCGCCTTCCCACGCTGGCCACTTGACAGCCGCTCTCGGGTGTCGTACTACACCACTTAGTTATATAACCGGAAGGTGAAGTACGGATGGCGACGGACCGGCTCAGCGCGACGTTCTCCGCGATCGCCGACCCCACCCGGCGGGCGATCCTCGCGCGCCTGGCGTCGGGGGAGGCCACCGTCACGGAGCTCGCGAAGCCGTTCGACATGACGCTCCCGGCGATCTCCAAGCACCTCAAGGTGCTCGAGACCGCCGGCCTCATCTCGCGCGGCCGAGATGCCCAGTGGCGCCCGGCCCGCCTCGAGGCGGACCGACTCAAGGAGGCCGCCAAGTGGATGGAGCGGTACCGGATCTTCTGGGAGCAGAGCCTCGATCGGCTCGATCAGCACCTACGCGAGATGCAGCGGGAGGAAAAGAAGCATGGCCGCGGGAAATAGCGTCGCCGCACCCGAGCGGACCCTCGTCACGACGCGCGTCTTCGACGCGCCGCGCGCAGCCGTCTACAACGCGTGGACCGATCCGAAGCAGCTGGCCCGGTGGTTCCCGCCGGAAGGCTTCACCTCGCCGCGGTGCGAGGTCGATGCGCGTCCGGGCGGCGTGTTCCGGGTCGACATGAAGGCCCCCGACGGCCCGCCATTGGACGGCGCCGTGTACCCGGGAGCCGGCGTGTTCCGCGAGGCCGTGCCGAACGAGCGGATCGTGTTCACCATGGAGCCGGAGTTCGAGGGCCGGAAGCTGCCGATGGTCGTGACCACCGTGCGCTTCGAGGACCACGATGGCCCGAAGCGCACGAAGTGCACGGTCGAACAGACGCTCGACACGGTCGAGGCGTTCGAGGCGATGAAGCAGCAAGGCATGGCCGAAGGCATCGCCCAGAGCATGGGCAAGCTCGCGGGGGTGCTCTCCGGCAACCGCACCGACCGCGGCGTGAGCGTCGAGGGGCGCGTCCTCACGCTCACGCGTGTGTTCGACGCGCCGCGTGAGCTCGTGTGGACGGCATTCACTGACCCGAAGCACCTGACCAAGTGGATGTTCGCCAACGATTGGGAGACGCCGTCCGTCACGGTCGACGTCCGCCCTGGCGGAAAGTTCAGCATGCGCATGCGTCCGGAGGACCACAGCCACGAAGGCTTCGAGCTCGACGGCACCTACCGCGAGGTCGTGAAACCGGAACGCCTCGTTCAGGTCCTGGGCGACGGGCGAGTCATGACGACCACGTTGACCGATGTCCTCGGTGGCACGCAGCTCACGTTCTCGGTCGAGATGGCGATGGGTGAGGAGCAGGAGCGCGCCGGCTACACCCAGATCCTCGACCACCTGGCCGCGCACCTCGCGACGCAGAAAAAATAGGAGCACAGCGATGAACAAGATCACCCCATTCCTCTGGTTCGACGATCAGGCCGAAGAGGCCATGCGGTACTACGTGTCGATCTTCAAGAACTCGAAGGTGCTGAGCGTGTCGCCCGGCCCGAACGGAAAGGCCATGGGCGTGTCGTTCGAGCTCGAGGGTCAGCAATTCATGGGAATGAACGCCGGTCCGGAGTTCAAGTTCACCGAGGCGATCTCGTTGTTCGTCACCTGCCGCACCCAGGAGGAGGTCGACGAGCTGTGGGCCAAGCTCTCCGCCGGCGGCGAGGAGAGCCGGTGCGGCTGGGTCAAGGACACGTTCGGCCTGTGGTGGCAGATCATCCCGGCGGCCCTCAGCGAGGGGCTCTCCGACAAGGACCCCGAGAAGGCGAAACGGGTCGTGGACGCCATGCTGAAGATGGGGAAGATCGATATCAAGACGATCGAGAAGGCCCGCGCCGGCTAGTTCCCGGCACGTTCCTTAGGCGATCTTCAAGATCCAGGCGCTCTGCGCGGGTACGCTCCCGACATGATCAAGGTGATGTCGGTGATCGGGCTCGCGCTCATCGCCGTGGCCCTCTGGGGCTGCGGCGGCCCCGCGGCCCCGGAAAGGGTCATCACCTCGAATGTCCCTGCCCCCGTCGCGGCCGCGACGACCACAGCGCCGATCACGGCGTCGACGAGCGTGCCGTCCGCAGCGAAGGTCTCGGCGAACACGGCAACGAGCGCGGAGCTCACGGCGGCATTCACGGCGGCGGGCATCTCGAATCCGGCCAGCTGGACACGCGAGGTCATCGAGTATCGCCCATATGCCGCGGACGATGCGAGCTTCACGAAGCTGCGGAACGAGCTCGTCAAGTACAACCCGGCGCCCGGGGTCGTGGACAAGATCGTCGCTACGCTCAAGCCGTGACGGGCGCGGCCCCGGTTCCGCCGGTGCAGCGCGCGGTGCGTGCACTCACGGCGGTGTCCATCGTGGGGATCGCGCTCGAGCTGATCGTCGAACGTCATTGGGGCGCTGTGGCCCGGCTGATCCCATGGTTCGCGCTCCTGGCCAGCGGCGTCGCGCTGACGATGCTGGCGCGGCGCCCAACAGCAGCAACGGTCCGCGCGGTCCGCATCGTCGCCATGGCCGTTCTGCTGGCCGGCGGCATCGGCGTCGGACTGCACATCACTGAGAACTACTCGGCCGGGCCGCTGGACCAGCGCTCCTCGGCCGTCTGGGAGACGATGAGCGAGCCGTCGCGCTGGTGGGCCGCGTTCACCAAGAGCGTCGGTCCGGCGCCGACCTTCGCGCCCGCGGCGCTCGCCGAGGTCGCGCTGCTCCTGTTGATCTCGACCATCGGCGGCGGCGCGATCGCTAGAGGCGCGGTGCTGCCTCCGCGCTAGCCGAGATCGAAGAGCTGCGAGAGCGAGCGCGCCCGATCGAGGGCCCGGGCTGCGAACGCGACCTCTTCGATCGAGATCGAGTCCCGGCTCGGCTTGTCCGTGGCGACCGCGAAGAAGGATCGCTCGCAGGCGACGCAGGTCACCTGCATGAGTCGCGTCTCCTCGTAGTGACGGACCTCACGAACGAGGGCCTGGGCCAGTGGCGATCCGCACTGCCCACATACGCCGGAGAGAGAAGAGGCGTCCATACCCGTCGCTAGGCACACCGAGTGCCAAGCGACCGGGGCCCCACTTGACGGTTGGGTAACGAGGCGGCGCCTTGCCGAAGCGGTGCTAGATGTAGTCGGCGCGCCGGACCTTGAGCGGGCCCTTCGCGTAGTTCGGCGGCGTGTCCTCGATCTTCACGTGGTGGTAGTCGTGCGTGGTGACCTCGTGCGTCGTGCGCTGCTCGCTGGCCGCGAGGAGCGACTGCATCGAGCTCTGGTCCAGCACCTGGAATCGGACATCGCACCCGGCAAAGCGGCACGGGAAACCACCGGACTTCATACCGTCAATTCCTCCCGAGGATGCGCGTGGAATGGGACTCCCCTCCGTGGGGCCCAAGTGTACTGATGAACCCCGCGCCGCGCACCGCTGGTACCGTCCGGACGTGCGGCGCCTGGACCCCTGGCTCCTCGCCGGCCTGGTGCTGTGCGGCATCCTCCTGTTCCTGGTCGCGTACGGCGACCGCATCGCGCCGAACGAGCCGCTGTTCCTCCTGATCAACGGGCCTGCGCGCACCGAGCGCCCCCTGCCGCCCGGGGAGCCGTTCCTGTTCGGCTCGGACGCGGTCGGGCGGGACCTGTTCAGCCTGGTGATCGTCGGCGCCCGGACCACCTTGGCCATCGTCGTCCTGGCCGGCGCCGCCCGCGTCCTCGCCGGCCTTGGGCTGGCGGTCGGTGCGAGCTGGCTCCGGCCTCTCCGGGTCGTCGTCGACGCGGCTGCCGACATCGTCTCAGCCGTGCCCTCGACGATCGTGGCGGTCTTCGCGGTGCTCGTGTTCGCGCGGCAGGGTGCGCCCGCGTTCGTGTTCGTCGCCGCGCTGCTCATCACGGGGTGGGCGGGTCCGTATCGGGTGCTGCGCGCGGAGCTCGCGCGGCTGCGCGCCGCGCCGTTCACGGAAGGCGCGCAGGCACTCGGGGTCTCACGCCCTGGCCTCTTCGTCCGCCACCACCTGCCGCATCTCGTGCCCGTGCTGGCGCTGTCGACGAGCCAGCAGATCGCGGCGGCGCTCGTGGCGCTCGCGGAGCTTGGGGTCATCGGCATCTTCGTCGGTCCGACGCGCTCCTTGAACGTCGCGGAGGCGATGCGCGTCGTGCCGCTTGGGATCAACACCGTCTACACGGTTCCCGATGATCCCGAGTGGGGCGGGCTCCTGGCGCTCGGGCGCGGCCTCCAGAACCTCTACGTGAGCCGGTGGGCGTTCCTCGTGCCCGGCGTCGCGATCGCGATCGCCGCCATCGCGTTCACGCTGCTTGGCGTCGGCATCGCGCGGCAGTACCGGCGGCGCAATCTGCTCCACGAGCTACGGACGCGACGCGCGCTCGTCGCGGTCGCGGCCCTGGCGCTGCTCCTCGCACCGGCTCTGGTCCTCCCTCCAGCGCACGCCGACGCCGTCGAGCTCAGCGGTACCGCCCGCGACGCGGTCGTGGCCGGCAGCGATCCGGGACAGGTGCTCGCGGAGGCCAAGCTCGCCGTGACCCCGGTCGATCGCAGCGACACGCGGCTCGATCAGGTCGGCGGCGCGGTGCTGCAGATCGATACGCCGGTGGGCCGGACGCGGTTCACCGAAGGTCCCCGCGCGGACTTCACTCCGTTGCTGTTCGGCGCCACCGGCGGCGGCATCGTCGACGCGCCCATCGTCTTCGCGGGCTGGGGCGTGTCGCCCGCGGACTTCCCGCCGAACCGGGCGTCCGTGTTCGGCCCGCTGGACTTCGGCACGGTGGTGTCGGACTGGCGCGACGACTACGCGACCGTCGACGTGCGCGGCGCGGTCGCCCTCATCCTCCGGCTGCCGAACGTCGCCATCGGACGCACCGTCGTCCCGGCGCCGACGGCGGACACGCTCATCGCATCCGCCTTGAAACGCGGTGCCGCCGCCGTGCTCTGGGTCGACCTCAGCCGGACCCAGAGCGTCGCGCGGGGCCAGCCCGACCCGTACCGGCGGCTCATCGCGGACGACCCGATCACGAAGCACCTGGGACAGCCCGTCTTCGTCATCACCGTCGACGTGGCGGACCAGCTGCTCGCGCCGGTGGACCTCCGGGCATCGGAGATCCTGCGGTCGCAGCAGCAGGGCGACCGATCCGTGACGGACGGCACGTCGATGGCCCGGCCGCTGCCCGAGCGCGCTCACCTCGAGCTGCCGATCGCACAGGTCACCTCGCAATCGCACTCGCTCGTCGCCCTCACGCCCGCGCCGGCGGACGCCCACCGGCTCGTTCTCTGGGCCGTCGCGCCGTCGGCATCGACTGGGAGCCGGAGCGCCGCGGATGCCCTGAGCGCGGTCGTGCGCGCGCTCGCCGGCCGCGACACCCCGCCCATCGCCTTCGTCGTGTTCGACCCGCGCGGTGATCCCGCGGCGAACGCGAAGGCCGTACGCGCGGTCCTCGGCTCGACGCCGATCGACGACGTCGTTGCCATCGAGTCGCTCGGCGGGTCGAGCCTCCGGTTCACGACGGTGTATGCGGATCTCGTCGCGGCCGTCGATGAGTACGCCGCGCGATCGGGCGCGCGCGCGACTCGGACGGCGGCGGTCGTGCCCCCGGGCTCACCGGACACCGGTGATGTGATGCGCGCCGCCGGGCTGACGGCATTCGTGGACGACCATTGGGTGCTCCTCGCGGGGCAGGGCCCGGTCACCGCCGGCCCGGACCTGCGGGCCGACGCGGCGGCGGTGCTCGGCTACATCGTCGCGCGATATGCGCAGCGGGCGCCGGAGCTCATCAGATGACCTTCGTGATGCGCCTCGCGCGGGTGCCGCTGACCGTGCTCGCGCTCGGGCTGCTGTTCGCGGCCATCGCGCCGCTCGCGATGGCCAGCTACCAGCCGTTCCAGCTCGCGCCGGGCATCGGACCGTCGATCCGCGTCACCGGCACCGGGCCGGGCACGACGTTCACGCCATTCGTTCCGACGATCGAGACGCAATACCAGCTGCCCCTCGGTGAGGTGATCGCGCAGGCGACCATCCGCAGCTCGGCCCTGCTGGCGGGCGTCGCCGTCTTCTCGCTCTGCTTCGGCGTCCTTCTCGGGATGACCGCGGCCCTCGTCCGCCGGCGGGCCGTGGCGAGCGGGGCGGTCCTCGGGGCGACGAGCATCGTTGCGGCGATCCCGTCGTTCTTCCTCGCGTACTTCCTGCAGATCCTGATCATCTTCATCGGCGGCGCCGCAGGGCGCAGCGTGCTGCCGGTGTTCGGGTACGGGCTCGATAGCCACCTGGTGCTCCCGCTCCTCGCGCTGTCGGCGCCGGCTGTCGCGACGACGGCGCAGCTCACCGCGGTGCGCATGGGCGAGGTCTTCGACGCCGACTTCATCACGACCGCGAACGCCAAGGGCCTGCTTACGTCGTGGATCATCAAGGTCCACGTCCTCCCGCACGTGCTGCCCGTCTCCCTCGAGGCGGTCGGCAGCGGGCTGCGGGTGGCGGTCGCGAGCCTGCCGATCGTGGAGTACATCCTCCTGTGGAACGGCATCGGCTTCGTCGCGCTGCAGTCGATCGCGTTACGCGATCCGGCGGCACTGACCGCATGCATGCTCGTGTTCGCGACGCTGTTCACCCTGACCAGCCTGCTGCTCGACGTTCGGCGGACGCGCTTCCATTGAGATCGCCGCGACGCGCCGTGCTGGCGGCGATGGTGTTCGCCGCTTGCACGTCGAGCGTTGCGCCGTCGGCGACCACCGCCACGGACTGGCGCCGGATCGGGGACATCCCGACGGCGCGCAGCGAGGTGGCGACAGCGGTCTTGCGCGACGCGATCTTCGTCGTCGGAGGCTTCGGTGGTGGTCGGATCGTGGAGGCGTATGCGACCGATCGGACCGCGGGATGGGCCGGGCCGAAGCGCGAATATCCGCTCGAGGTCGATCATGCGATGGCCGCGGCGACGCTCGGCGACACCGGAAGCCTCTTCGTGCTCGGGGGCAATGTCCAGGGACAGCCGACCGCGCGGGTGTTCAGGTTCGACGGCGATCAGTGGACCGAGCGCGCGGCGATGCCCCTGCCTCGATCTCAGGCCGCGGCCGTCGTCGCCGGCGGTCGCATCTACGTCGTGGGCGGCATCACGAGCGGATCTCGATTGCTTCCCGAGACCTTCGAGTACGACCCCGCGGCGGACCGCTGGCGGACGCTCGCCGCGATCCCCACCCCACGCGATCACCTCGCGGCAGCGGTGCTCGATGGGCGGGTATGCGCGATCGGCGGCCGGCGCCTGTCGCTGGACGCCAACCTCGCCGCGTTCGAGTGTTACGACGTGCCGTCGGATCGCTGGGACCGGTTGCCCGATGCCCCGACCGCGCGCGGCGGGATCGGCGCGGCCACCGTTGGGCGGCGGCTCATCGTGATCGGTGGAGAGCAACCGAGCGGCACGTTCAAGCTGGTCGAGATCTACGACGCGGCGAGCAACACGTGGAGCCGCGGGCCTGACCTGCCGACCCCGCGCCACGGGCTGGGGGTCGTCGCGCTCGGCTCGACCGTGTACGCACTGACCGGCGGACCGACACCCGGAGGTAGCCAGGTAGCGGTGTGCGAGGCCCTCACCGTCCCGTAGACTGACGCTCTTCCCAGGCGTCGGGGGACGCGGTTTTAGGGGGTCATATGGAGAAGCGGTCTCAGCGGATCCTTGGCGTGTTCGGCGCACTGGCTATCGCGCTCGCCGCATGCGGCGGCACCACGGGGACGAGCGGGGCCAGCGGGTCGCCGAAGGGCACGGCGGCCAAGCCGGACGTGAAAGTGGGGGTCGTCATCTCGCTCACCGGCGTCGGCAACGTCTACGGGCCGACGCAGCGAAATGGCGTCGAGCTCGCCGCGCAGCGGATCAATGACGCAGGCGGCGTGAACGGGGCCAAGATGGTCCTCGTCATCGATGACGATCAGTCCACCACCGACGGCGGCGTGACCGCGTTCCGGAAGCAGACGAGCCAGGACCGGGTCGTCGCGATCCTCGGCCCGACGCTCTCCAACACCGCGGTCGCCGCGCACCCGGTCGCGCAGAGCGCGCAGACGCCGGTCATCGCGATCTCGAACACCGGCGATGGCATCGTCGGCAAGTGCGGCTACGGCGCGTGCGATTACATCTTCCGCGCCTCGCTCGGCGAGTCGACGGCCATCCCAGCCACGGTGAACATCGCCAAGACGAAGCTGAACGTGAAGAGCGTCGTGCTCATGTATGCGCAAGACGACAAGTTCAGCTCCGACGGCTTCGCGATCTTCCAGAAGGCCCTCACCACGGCGGGCATCACCGTCAAGAAGGAGATCGCCTTCTCGAAGGCGGACGTCGATCTCTCGGCGCAGGTCACCGCGGCGCTCGCGGAATCGCCCGACGCGATCATCGACAGCTCGCTCGCGGGCCCGGCGATCCTCGTCCTGAAAGAGGTCAACAAGCGCAAGCCCGGGATGCTCGTGATCGGCGGCAACGGCTTCAACACGCCGGCGATCATCGCCTCGGCCGGCGCGGCCGCCGAGGGCGCGGTATCGGGCGCGGCGTGGTACCTCGGCAACGCCGACCCGATCAACAAGGAGTTCGTCGCCGCGTACAAGGCGAAATACAACGTCGACCCCGATCAGTTCGCCGCACAGGCGTACTCGGGTCTGTACATCCTGCTCGATGCGCTCAAGCGCACGCCGTCGGTGACGAGCGTGCTGCACGACAAGCTGCGCGACCAGATCGAGCTCACCACCGGCGTGAAGACGCCACTCGGGGAGTTCTCGTTCAACGCGTCGCACGACGTGAACCAGAAGGTGTACGTCGTCCAGATCAAGAACGGACAGTTCATCCCAATTAACTAGGGGCTCGGCGGGGCCGGCGTAGCCGGTCCCGCCCATTC
>JALYKF010000102.1 GCA_030774905.1 Chloroflexota bacterium | reverse complement strand
TTGAGGCGATCGACCGCACGCCGCAGCTTCGCTTTCACTTCGTGTGGCGCCGTGTCGGCACGTTCCGCGACGTCCTCCAACTGCAGGCTCAAGCCGTAGAGCACCTGGATCGCGCCGTCGTGCAGATACATTCCTATCCGGTGCCGCTCCTCGAGGGTCGAGATCCGACTTGTCTGGGAGTAGAGGCGGGCATTCTCGATCGCGATGGCCGCCTGAGCGGCGAGCGTGAGCAACGCCTCCTCGTCTTCGACCGTGAATTCCGGGCCGCCGCGCTTCTCCGTCAGGTAGAGATTGCCGACGCTCTCGCCGCGCCAGCTGATCGGCACGCCGAGGAAGCTCTTCATCGGCGGGTGGTTGGCGGGAAAGCCAACGGACGCGGGGTGGTCGTGGAGGTCGCGCAGCCGGATCGGCCGCCCCGCGCGCGGCAGGAGTCCGAGGATGCCCTTCCCCACCGGAAGGTGACCGATCGCCGCGTGATCCTCTGCGCTGATGCCCGAGGTGTAGAAACGGGTCACCACGCCGTGCTCGTCGAAGGTACCGAGCGCGGCGTACTTGGCATCGCCCACGACCCGTGCGAGCTGCGCGATCTTGTGCAGCAGCGTCTCGGTCTCGAGCTCCGCGCTGAGCGCGAGGCCCGCCTCATTCAGTGCCTGCAGCCGGCGTGACTGCGCGACCTCGCGTTCGTGGAGCTCAGCGAGTCGCGCGAGGATGACGATCGAGAACGTGGAGACGCCGACCGCTCCGATCGCGAGGAGGACGAGGTGGCTCGGACCGGATGGAAGCGCGCGCTCGAGCACCCAGTAGTCGAGCCCGACGAGCGCACCAAGCAGGAGAACGGGGAGCACCAGTGCCGCTGCGACCAGACGGCCGGGGTAGGCGCGTCGGCCACCGAGGAAGCCGAGGTTCACTCGTCGATTATCGGGCCCACATGCGAACCGCCCTTGGGTCAGCGGGTGATCTTGTAGAACCCACCAACGGACGCGTACTGCAGCACGTAGACCTCGCCCGCGCGGTCCTGCGCGAACGAGCCGATCGAGAAGCCCGCCGTCGCGATCTGCGCTGACGCCAGGACGACGCCGTTCTCGTAGCGGATGCCCCAGATGCGACCGCTGCAGTAGTCGCCGAACACGTACACGCCACGAAGGTCGAGCGCGGCCCCGCGCTCGATGAACCCGCCGGTGACGGAGCACCCCAAGCTGTGCGAGTACTCGAAGATCGGGAGCGTCAGACCGCTCGTGCTGCACGTCGACGTGTTGTAGCAGTGCGTCGCTTCCATGACGTTCCAGCCATAGTTCGCGCCGCGCGAGACGACGTCGATCTCCTCCCACGCGTTCTGCCCCACGTCGGCGAGCCAGAGCGCGCCCGTCTGGGTATCGAACGAGAAGCGCCACGGGTTCCGCAGGCCATACGCCCAGATCTCGCCGCGGCCGCCGCCCGCGGCGAACGGGTTGTCTGACGGGATGCGAGATCGCGTGCGATCGCTTACGTCGATGCGGAGCAGCTTGCCGAGCAGCACGTTGCGGTTCTGCCCATTCCCCATCGGGTCGCCGCCTGAGCCGCCATCGCCCATCCCGATGTAGAGATAGCCGTCGGGTCCGAACGCGAGCTGACCGCCGTTGTGATTGTCGAAGGGCTGTGCAATCTCGAGGATCACCAGCTCGCTCGTCTTGTTCGCCACGGTGCCACTCGAAGTGAAGCTCGCGATCTCGGTGCGGAGCGGTCCGGCGCGCGTGTAGTCGACGAAGAAGATGCCGGTCTGTGCGAAGTCCGGCCTGAGCGCGAACCCAAGCAATCCCTTCTCCCCGCCGAAGTCGACGTGGTCGCGGATATCGAGGAACACGGTCGCGCTCGCATCACCTTCGCGGAACGTGAGGATCCGGCCCGGCTGCTCGACGACGTACCAGCGCCCGTCCGGCCCCTGCAGCGCGCCGGTCATCGAGTTGAACGCGAGCCCGCCCAACGCGCGCACGAGCCGGACCTGCGGGATGGTCGCGGCGGTCGTCGGCGCCGGCGTCGGTGCGGGCGTGGGTACGGGCGTCGGCACGGGAGTGGGTGACGCGGTTGGGCTCGGGGACGGGGTCGGGGATGGCGTCGGGCTGGCGCTCGCTGTAGGTGTTGCCGGTGGCGCCGAGGGCGACGACGACGCGAGAGCTGCGGGCGAAGACGATGGCGGCGGCGGCACGTTCGTTGACGTGGGCGCCGTCACGAGCGGCGAGCATGCGGAGATGCCCGCCAGGATTGCTACGAGCGCGAGCCGACGTGCTCCCATGATGGTCACGGTATCAACGCATGACCGTTCCAGGCGGTACGGTGCCTCTCGTGGGCCCGGTCGTTCGAGGCTCGCCACGGAGGGGAACCATGAGCGTCGCCGATGCGAACAAGGCGCTGATCAGGCAGTTCTACGAGGCGTTCGATCGGCACGATGGGAACGTGATGGCGGCGGCCTACGCGCCGAACGCGCGGTTCGCGGATCCAGTCTTTGGCCAACTGACCGGCGAGCAGGCCGCGGCGATGTGGCGGATGTTCACCAGTCGTCCGGACTCGGACCTGCGGATCGAGCTGCGGGAACACCAGGCCGACGCGACCTCGGGCACGGCGCGCTGGATCGCGCGATACACCTTCCCGTCGACCGGCAAGCACGTCGTGAATGACATTCGGGCTCGCTTCCGCTTCGCAGATGGGAAGGTGA
>JALYKF010000101.1 GCA_030774905.1 Chloroflexota bacterium | reverse complement strand
CGCCCGCAGGGTCGGCACGATCTGCGGGAGCGGCGTGGCCACGACCACGATGTCCGCGGCGAGGAGATCCTCGAGGCGCGCCGTCCCGATGATGTCTCCGGTGCCGGCGGGATCGAACGCGCGGACGTCGTGCGCGCCGCGCAGGGCGAGCGCCAGCGAGCCGCCGATGAGGCCGCAGCCAGCGATGCCGACCCGCATCAGACGGCCGCCGCGACCGGGCGGCCGACCGCAGCGGCGACGGCCGGAAGCATCGCCATGAGCGCTTCGAAGTTCTCGAAGGTGAGCGACTGGAACCCGTCCTTCAGCGCGTGGTCGGGAGACGGATGCACTTCGATGAGGAGGCCGTCGGCGCCGGCCGCGACGGCCGCGAGCGCGACCGGGGTCACGAGGTACCACTTCCCCGTCCCGTGCGACGGGTCCGCGATGACCGGCAGATGCGAGAGCTTCTTCAGGAGCGGGATGGCGTTGATGTCGAACGTGTTCCGGGTGTATTTCTCGAACGTCCGGATGCCCCGCTCGCACAGGATCACGTTCTGGTTGCCCTTCGCGAGGATGTACTCCGCCGAGAGGAGGAGCTCCTCCACCGTCGCGGACATGCCGCGCTTCAGGAGCACGGGCTTGGACTGCTCGCCGCAGGCATCGAGGAGCGAGAAGTTCTGCATGTTGCGCGCGCCGATCTGGAGACAGTCGGCGTGCGACGCGACGAGCTCGACATCCGCGGGCGTGAGCACCTCCGTCACGATGGGGAGCCCGGTGACCGCGCGGGCCTCGCTGAGCAGCTCCAGGCCAGCCGCACCGAGGCCCCGGAAGCTGTACGGCGACGTGCTCGGCTTGTAGGCCCCGCCACGCATGAGCGACGCGCCGGCCCGCCGGACCGCGCGCGCCGTGGCGAGCGTCTGCTCCCGCGACTCGACCGAGCACGGTCCCGCCAGCACCGCGAGCGGCTGGCCGCTCCCGATCGGCACGCCGCCGATCCGCACGACGGAGTCGGCCGGATGCACTTCCCGCGAGCTCAGCTTGAACGGCCGGCTGACGAGGACGATCTCGGCCACGCCAGGCAGCGACTCGAGCTGATCCGCATACTCGCGTGCGGCGACGCCAAAGGTGCCGATGGCGGTACGTTCGGCGCCCGGGAGCGGGATCGCGCTCAAGCCGAGCTCCCCGATGCGTGCGATGACGCCGTCGATCTCCGCTGCCGTGGCATCGCGCTTCATCACGACGAGCACGTCAGACCTCCACAGCCCACGCCGGCCGCAGCTCCTTCGCGCGGTGGAGGAACGCGTGCCGCACGTCGTGCTGGGACTTCGACGTATTCCATTCGATGAGCAGTCGGATGCAACGCGGCAGCGAACCGGGCACGGGGATCTCCCGCCCGCACATGAGCGGCACCTCGGTCCACCCGATCTCACGCGCGGCGAACGCCGGGAACTCGGCATCGAGATCCGCCGTGACGGTGAACCAGGCGTAGGCGATGTCTTCCGCGCGCAGTCCATTCAACCGCACGATCACCTCGAGCAGCTCGCGCGTCGCGTGGAGGATGTCGTCGCGGTCGTTGCGCTCGACGGTGGTCGCGCCGCGGATGCCACGCGTCGCCATCAGGACCTCCCCGCCTCGGCGAGGCCGCGCACGAACGCGCGCAACGCCTCCGGCTTGTCGCTCGCGGCGGTCACGGCATCGATGGCCGCGCTGCCGACGACGACGCCGTCCACTACACCACGCAGCGCCGCGACGTGCGAGGGCTCGCTGATCCCGAACCCGAGGGCGATCGGGAGCGCGGTGTGAGCGCGGACCCGCTTCACGAAGGCCGCGATGTCGGACGCGAGCGCGGGGCGCGCCCCGGTCACCCCGGTCAGCGAGACGCAGTAGACGAACCCGCGCGATGCGGGCACCAGCCGGGCCAGCCGCGCATCGGGCGTCGTCGGCGCGTAGAGGTCGATCCGGACCAGGCCCGCGGCTCCGAGCGCCGCGTCGAACGGCGCCGATTCCTCCGCGGGCAGGTCCGGCACGATGACGCCCGCGGCGCCGGCGCCACGCGCGTCCGATGCGAAGCGATCGAGGCCGTACCGCAGGAACGGGTTCGTGTAGCCCATGAACACGACCGGCGCGTCGCGCTCCGCCACCACGCCCTGGGCCTCGGCGATGCAGTCGGAGAGGGTCACGCCGTTGGCGAGCGCGACCTCGCTCGCGCGCTGGACCGTCGCGCCATCGGCGAGCGGGTCGCTGAATGGCACACCCAGCTCGAGCACGTCGGCGCCGCCATCGAGCGCGGCCCGCAGGAGCGCCGCCGTCGAGGCGCGGTCGGGGTAGCCGACCGTGAGATAGATGACGACGGCGAGGCGCCGCTCGGCCTTCGCCCGCGCGAACGCGCGCGCGATGCGCTCGACCCCAGTGGCAGCGGCGACGCTCACAACGCCCCCATGACGGTCTCGAGGTCCTTGTCGCCCCGGCCGGAGAGGCACACGAGCACGTCCAGGTCCGCTCCGTACGCGTCGCGGATGAACGAGAGGTCGGCGATCGCGTGCGCCGGCTCGAGCGCCGGGATGATCCCTTCGATGCGCGAGAGCAGCGCAAACCCCTCGAGCGCTTCGGCATCGGTGCGAGCGACGTACTCGGCCCGCCCGCGTGCCGCGAGGTCGGCGTGCTCCGGCCCGACGCCGGGATAATCGAGTCCCGCCGAGATCGAGTGCGTGCCGCGGATCTGGCCTGCTGCGTCCTGCAACACCATCGACCGGGTGCCGTGCAGCACGCCCGCGGAGCCCCCGACGATGGAGGCCGCGTGCGCGCCCGTGTCGATCCCGCGCCCGCCGGCCTCGACGCCGCGCAGCCGCACCTTCGCATCGCCGATGAACGCCGCGAACATCCCGATGGCATTCGATCCGCCGCCCACGCACGCCACGACGACGTCCGGCAGCCCGCCGAGCACCTGGGCCTGCCCCCGCGCCTCACGGCCGATCACCGACTGGAAGTCGCGGACCATCGTCGGATACGGATGCGGGCCGATCGCCGAGCCGAGCAGGTAATAGGTGGAGCGCACATTGGTCACCCAATCCCGGATGGCCTCGTTCACGGCGTCCTTGAGGGTGCGCGTGCCGCTCTCCACGCCGCGAACTTCGGCGCCGAGGAGCTTCATCCGGAACACGTTCGGCGCCTGGCGGCGCATGTCCAGGGTGCCCATGTACACGATGCACTCGAGCCCGAGCAGTGCGCACGCGGCCGCGGACGCGACGCCGTGCTGTCCCGCGCCGGTCTCGGCGACGATCCGGTGCTTGCCCATGCGCTTCGCCAGGAGCGCCTGGCCCACAGCGCTATTGATCTTGTGCGCGCCGGTGTGCGCGAGGTCCTCGCGCTTCAGGAGCACGCGCCGGAGGCCCACGGCGGCAGCGAGGCGCTTCGCGTCGGTGAGGGGCGTCGGCCGGCCGACCCAGTCGCGTAGCAGCGCGCCGAGCTCCGCCTCGAATGCGGGGTCCGCGCGCGCGGCGAGGTACGCCTCCTCGAGCTCCGCGACCGCGGGCATCAGCGTCTCGGGGACGTACTGGCCGCCGAACTCGCCGAAGCGCCCGTTCACCTCGGCACGGCCGCGAGCGAGCGGACCACGGCGCCGGGGTCGGCCGCGGTCATGAGGGCGCTGCCCACCAGTACGGCGTCGACCCGCGCCGGAAGCGCTGCGACGTCGGCTGCCGAGCCGATGCCCGACTCCGCGATGAGGAGCTGGTCCGGGCGAACGAGGCCGTGCAGGGCCGCGATGCGGTCACGGTCGATCTCGCCAGGCTGACGCAGGTTGCGCGCGTTCACGCCGACCACCTCGGCCCCGCACGCGACCGCGCGAACGAAGGCCGCGTGCTCGTGCGCCTCCACGACGGCGGTGAGACCGAGCTCCCCCGCGCGGCGGACGAAGGCGGCGAGCGTCGCGTCGTCGAGCGCCTCCGCAATGAGCAACACGGCCGATGCGCCCGCGGCCTCGGCCTCGGCGATCTGCCGTTCGTCGACGACGACGTCCTTGTACAGGACCGGGAGATCCACGGCGGCCGCGACCGCGAGGAGATCGGCCACCGAACCGCCCCAGTGCCGCGGCTCGGTGAGCACCGAGATCGCCGCGGCGCCGGACTGTGCGTACGCGAACGCGAGCCCGACGGGATCGGCGTCGGGTGCGAGCATCCCGAGGGCGGGCGACCGTCGCTTCACCTCCGCGATGACCGCGATGCGCCCGGCGGCGCGCTTCGCGAGGATGGCGTCGACGAACGACGGCCGCGCGCGGCCCGATCGTTCAGGCGAACGTTCGTCGCGCCGCGCGGCTTGGGCGTCCGCCTTGCGCTCGGCGGACACCGTCTCGAGGAAGTCCATCAGGACAACGCCATGCTGCGCGCGACCCATCGATCGAGGGTCGCGGACGCGTTGCCGCTATCGATCGCCGCGGCTGCGAGCGCGACCCCCGCGCGCGGGTCCGGGGCAAGTCCCGCGACGTAGCACGCTGCACCGGCGTTCAGCAGCACCGCGGTCCGCGGGCCACCGCGATCGCTACCGCTCAGCACCGCGCGGGCGATCCGCGCGTTCGTGTCGCTGTCGCCGCCGCGTACCGACTCGCGCGGGGCCTGCTCGAGGCCGAGGCCTTCGGGGGTGAGCTCACCCTCCTTGATCGTCCCGTCGGGACAGAGCTCCCACGTGCGGGTCGGGCCGCTGGGGCTGATCTCGTCGAGACCGTCCGCGCTGTGCACCACGAGCCCGCGCTCCGCGCCGAGCTCGCGCAGCACCTGGACCATACGCTCGCCGAGCGTCGTGGACGGAACGCCGAGGAGCTGCCGCCGCACGCCGGCCGGATTCGCGAGCGGCCCCAGCACGTTGAAGATCGTCCGGATCCCGATCTCCCGCCGGACCGGCCCAGCGTGGCGCATGGCCGGATGGAACCGCGGCGCGAACATGAAGCCGACGCCGACCTCGTCGATGCACGTGGCGACCGACGCCGCGCCGAGATCGATCTTCACCCCAAGCGCCTCGAGGACGTCGGCGCTTCCGCACGCGCTGGAGGCGGCCCGATTTCCGTGCTTCGCCACGCGAGCCCCGGCCGCCGCGGCGACGATCGCGGACACGGTCGAGATGTTGAAGCTGTGCGAACGATCGCCACCGGTCCCGCAGGTGTCGATCGCGCCCGCCGGGATGTCGACCCGGACCGCCGCGGCCCGGAGGCCCGCGGCGAAGCCCGCGATCTCGTCCACGGTCTCTCCGCGCACGGCGAGCGCGGCCAGCAGCGCCCCGAGCTGCGCTGCGGTGGCCTCACCGGCCATGACGCTCGCCATCGCGCTCTCGGCCTCCGCCCGCGTGAGCGTGCCGCCTGCCGCGACGGCCATCACGGCCTCCCTGGCATCCATCAGCGCACACCCTCGAGGAAGTTCCGCAGCATCGCGATGCCGTCGGCGGACAGCACCGACTCAGGGTGGAACTGCACGGCCTCAAGTGGCAGCGTGCGGTGCCGCAGGCCCATGACCACGCCGTCGTCACTGCGCGCGCTCACCTCGAGCTCCGCCGGAAGCGTCGCCGGATCGACCATCAGCGAGTGGTAGCGCGTCGCGACCGTCGGGTCCGGGATACCCGTGAACACGCCGCGCCCGTCATGCCGCACCGGTGACGTCTTGCCGTGCCGGGGCTCGGGCGCGCGAACGACCGACGCGCCGAACGCGATCGCCGCGCACTGCAGACCGAGACACACGCCAAGCGTCGGGATGCCGCGCTCCGGCGCCTCGCGGACCAGCTGGGGCGAGCGGCCTGCCGCCTCCGGCCGTCCCGGACCGGGCGAGATCACCAGCCGATCCGGTTGCGCCTCGAATGCGCCGCCGAGGGCCGGATCGTCGGCGCGCAGGACCGTGACCTCGGCGTGCAGCGCGCTCATCGCCTGCGCGAGGTTGAAGGTGAACGAGTCGTAGTTGTCGACCAGGAGCACCCGTATCACTGGCGCACCGGGCGTCCGTCGACGATCTCGATGGCCCGCAGGAGCGCGCCGGCCTTCGCCCGCGTTTCGGACTCCTCGGCCTGCGGATCCGAGTCCGCGACGATGCCAGCGCCCGCCTGGATGCGGCATACCCCGTCGGCGATGAGCGCCGTGCGGATCGCGATGCACGTGTCGAGCGAGCCGTCGAAGCCGAGATAGCCGACGGCGCCGGCGTACGTGCCGCGGCGATCGGTCTCGAGCTCGGCGATGCGCTCCATCGCCCGGATCTTCGGCGCGCCGGACACGGTCCCGGCCGGGAAGCACGCCTGGAACGCCACGAGCGCGTCGATGCCCTCGCGCAACGTCCCTTCGACCACGGAGGTCAGGTGCATCACGTGCGAGAACCGGTCCACGCGCATCAGCTCGGGCACGCGGACGGTCCCGGGGGCGGAGACGCGGCCGACGTCGTTACGGCCGAGGTCGACGAGCATCACGTGCTCGGCGCGCTCCTTCTCCGATGCGCGGAGCTCGGCCTCATTCGCCGCATCGCTGGTCGCGTCCGCACCCCGCGGCCGGGTCCCGGCGATCGGATGCATGACGAGGGTCCGTCCCTCGACGCGGACGAACGGCTCCGGCGATGCGCCAACGAGCGTCGCGCCCTCCGTTTCGAGCAGGAACATGTACGGGGACGGATTGACGTGACGGAGCGCTCGATAGAGCGCGAGCGGCTCGGGGGCGGGCCGGATGTCGAAGCGCTGCGAGAGGACGATCTGGATGCAGTCGCCCTCGGCAATGAGCGCGCGGGCGCGGCGCACGAGCAACTCGTATCCCGCCGGCGTCATGTTCGCGCGCATCGTGCGCTGCACGCGCTCGGGTCCTGGCAGGACGAGCGGCGCGTCGAGCAGGGCATCGAGCTCGTCCAGCCGCCGCTCGGCCGCGGCCCGATCGCCATCGGCGGCGTGCCCGATGAGCAGCATGGTGTGGCGCAGGTGATCGAAGGCGACGACGGTGTCGTAGATCCCGAAGGCGGCATCGGGCAGTCCGTGCGGGTCGCGGGCGGCGAGCGGCAGGCGCTCGAAGTGCCGCGCGGTCTCGTAGCCCACGTAGCCGACGGCACCGCCCGAGAACCGCGGCAGTCCCGCGACCGGCCTGCGCTCGTAGCGGGCCATGGCGGCACGCAGCGCGGGGATCGGATCGGTGTCCCGGCACACGATGACCTCGCGGGGCGCAACCCCGATGAACGAGTAACGGCCCATGCGCTCCCCTCCCTCGGCGCTCTCGAGGAGGAACGCACCACCGAGCCGGCGCAGCTTCGCGAAGGCGGATACCGGGGTCTCGAGGTCGGCCATGCGCTCACGCATGACCGGCTCGAGCCGGATGACGCTCGCGACGGCGCTCGACACGTCAGCTCCTTCGGTCTTTGTAAAAACAAAGACCCTCGCTCCCATCTCGGGACGAGGGTCGTGGTGCCACCCGATCTCGGCCGCTCCCAGATTTGGAAGCAAGCCCTTAGCCTGCGCGCGATCACGCAGCGCCCGGCGATAACGGCGGGCCACCGGCCGCAGCTAGTTGGCGCTCCGAAGGCTCCGTTCACCGCGGCGTCTCGCGGGATCCATTCGCCTGCGCTCGCCGTCCCGGCTTACACCTGTCCCGGTTCGCTACACGGCCCGCGAGGGCTACTCGTTCCCGCTCGAACGACGTTAGGCCCATCCTAGGACCCGTCGTGGCCGCCAGGCAAGCCAGCGCCGAACAGGCAGACGGAAATGGGCAGGACGCTTGCTCCCTACGCTTTGGGTATGGCCGTGCGCAGCATCACCGAAGGCCCCGGTCGCCCGCTTGGCCCCATGGCCGTGCGCTCGGCCCTGCCAACGCACACGGCGGCCGAGATCCGGGCGGTCCTGCGGGGGCTGCCGATGGCGACCGGCTACACGGTGACCGTCAAGCAGCTGCGCTACCGGACCCGCCCGCACCTCGTGGCGTTCACCTTCTGGGACACGGCCGAGATGCTCATCCAGGTGCCGGAGCCGTTCCGCCCGTTCCGCGAGATGGTCGATCTCGGGTCGCGGGGCTACCCGCTCGTTCCGTTCCGCACGCGCCGCGATGTCATCCGGTTCCTGTACCTCCACGAGTTCTGCCACTGGTGGCTCTACCTGACGCACGGCTGGGGTAACTCGGCCGAGGTGCTCTGCGACACGTACGCGTTCGACAACTTCCGGAAGCGCAGTCCGGTCGCGCCGCCGGCCTGGCGCCGTCCGCGCGAGCGCCTCCTCGTGGCGCACCCCAAGCGCGCCGCTCGCCAGGGCTGACCCGGACCGCTAGCTGAGCGGCAGCTCGGCGCGCACGGTGTAGCGAGGGCCCTTCGGCGACACGACGCTCTCCACGACGGCGATGCGATCCACCCGGGTCCGGAGCTCCGGTACCTCGAGACCGTCGATCGCGGCCGCCACCGTCCGCCACTCGGGCGCCGACGCGTCGACCCGCAACCGCGCGAGCGTCAGGTGCGGCGCGAACGGGCGGTCCTCGAACGTCAGGTTCCCCGCCCGGAGCGCTCGCGCGACGTCGGCAGCGAGTGCCGAGAGCGGCTCGCTGCCCGCACCGATGCCGAGCCAGACCACCCGCAGGCGGCCCGATCCCGGGAACCGGCCGGCCCCGGCGGTGGCAAGGTCAAAGCTGTGGTGGCCTGCCGTGGCCTCGCGGGCGGCTCCTACGACGTCGTCCAGGCGGTCGTCCGGGGTCCACCCCAGGAATGCCAGGGTGATGTGCATGAGCTCCGGCCGGACCGGCTTGAGCGCCGGCAGGGCGGGCGGAAGAAGCGCGGCAGCGCGGTCGGTGAGCTCTGTGGGGAGCGGGACCGCGATGAAGAGCCGCATGGGACCGAGGCTAGGCGGGCGCTAGAGAGCGGCGGCCTGCACCTGGTCGGAGACGAGGAGCACCATGAATGCGACGGCGAGCACGAGCGTGAACGCGGCGAGCATCGCTGTGCGAAGCCGCTCATCACGTTCGACGGTCTGCTTGATGCCGATCACAAGCTCACTCATGTACTTGCACTAAGCAACCGGCGTGCCGACCGTTATGCCCTCGCTCGCCCGCTTGTTACGACTGTGTATCGGGGACGGACGGATGCGATACGCGGGTTCGGGCTGGCGAACGTCCCATGACGCGCGCGCTGATTGGCGGCTGGCGAGCGAGCTCCGAGTCGGCCGCCAGCCACTAACGCACGGCGGCGTCGCGTGACCTACGCC
>JALYKF010000100.1 GCA_030774905.1 Chloroflexota bacterium | reverse complement strand
TGTTGTCGTCCGTCGGTGCCGGGGCCATCGTCGGGACGATCGCGCTCGTGGCGACGGGTGAGGTCCGACGGAAGGGTGCGCTCATGATCGCCGCGGGCGGGCTCTACGCGGCCGGCTTGTTCGGCTTCGCCGTCTCCACGTCATTCGCGCTCTCGATGGCGGCGCTCTTCCTGATCGGCGTGGCGGACGCGGGCTGGGGCGCGATGCGCAACACGATCGCCCAGCTGGCCACAGCCGACGCGTATCGCGGCCGGGTCATGTCGATGATCACGGTGACCAGCCGCGGGCTCTCCAACGCGGGCCAGATCGAGACCGGCGCGATCGTGGCCGCCGTCGGCCCCGCAGCCGGTGCCGCGATCAACGCCGTGCTCGTCGGGATGAGCGTCGCGACGGTCGCGCTCCGCTCACCGCGGCTGCGCGGCTTCCGCTCGAGCGCGCACGTCGAGCTCGCCGAGCCGATCGGACCCTAGGCGCCCGGCGGCAGGGAATGCGCCGCGAGGGCCGGCTCGCCGCGGAGCTTCGCGTAGCCCGGCTTGATGCGGTCGTAGATGATCGCGACGCGCTCGTCGTAGCCGAGGAACGCGCTCTTCATCGCGTTGATCGAGAGCCGCTCCACGTCTTCCAGGGTCAGGCCGAGCCCCGCGGAGAGCCGGCGAAATTCCTCGGACAGGGTGATCGCGCTCATCAGCCGATTGTCCGTGTTCACCGTGACGCGGAGCTTCTGCTGCAGGAAGTACTTGATCGGATGCTCCGCGAGCGATGCGACCGCGCCCGTGTCGACGTTGCTCGAGGGGCAGACCTCGAGCGGGATCCGATGATCGCGGATGTACGTCGCGAGCTGGCCGAGCTTCACGACCTTCTCCATGCCGCCATCGATGGCCATGTCCTCGACGAGCCGCACGCCGTGCCCGATGCGGTGCGCGCCGCAGTACTGGAGGGCCTGCCAGATGGACGGCGGCCCGAAGGCCTCGCCGGCATGGATGGTGATGCTGAAGTTCTGCTGGCGGCAGTACTGGAACGCCTCGAGGTGGACCTTCGGCGGATGGCCAGCCTCCTCGCCGGCGATGTCGAACCCGACGCATCCGCGATCGCGGAACCCGACCGCGAGCTCGGCCATCTCGAGCGAGTCGGTGCGGTCCCGCATCGCGCACACGATCTGCCGCATGACGATCGGGTGATCGCGCTCGGCCCGATCGAATCCGCGCGCGATCGCGGCAACGACCTGCTCGAGGTTCATCCCCCGCTGTGTCGAGAAGACGGGCGCGTAGCGGACCTCGGCGTACACGACACCGTCGGCCGCCAGATCCTCGCCGCACTCGTACGCGACGCGCTCGACGGCGTCGGGCGTCTGCATGACGGCGATCGTGTGCGCGAAGCCGCGGAGGTAGAGCGGCAGCGACCCCGATGCCGCGCTCGCGTGGAACCACCGACCGAGCTCCGCGGGATCGGTCGTCGGCAGCCCGCCGTACTGCTGGTCCTTCGCGAGCTCGACGATCGTCTTCGGCCGCAGCCCGCCGTCGAGGTGGTCGTGGAGGAGCACCTTGGGCGCGGCCACCAGGATCTCGAGCGGGAGCGTCGTTACCCCTTCGCCACCGCGGTCGCGGGCGCGCGCTGGCCCGTCGCGACCGCGAGCGCGATGCGGGTCGTCCGGTCGACCGCGGCGCGCATCTCGTCGTCGCTGATGCGGGTGAACGTGCCGTCGATGACCATGTCGGACACGAGCAACAGGCAGCCGCCCCGCACGCCGCGCAGCGCGGCCACGGTGAACAGGGCGGCGGCCTCCATCTCAACCGCGAGCACGCCACGCTTCGACCAGCGCGCGTACTGGCCCTCGTCCGGGTTGTAGAAGAGATCGCTCGAGGCGACCGGGCCGACGTGCACCGGCTGGCCGATGGCCTCCGCGGCATGCACCGCGGCGTGGCTGAGCTCAAAGCTGGCCGTCGGCGTGTGCGGCTCGTTGCCGACGAGGTGCGTCGCGGTGGAATCGGCCGACACGCCGGAGATCGCCACGATCGTGTCGCCGAGCTTCTGGCCGAGCTGCAGGCCGCCGCACGTGCCGACGCGGATGAGCGTCTTCACGCCGAGCTGGATGAGCTCCTCGAAGACGATCGTCGCGCCGGGGCTGCCCATGCCGGTGCCCTGCACCGAGACGCGCGTGCCCTCGTACGTGCCGGTGTACCCGAGCAGGCCGCGCTCCGCGTTCACCTGCTTGACGTCCTTGAAGTAGGTCTCGGCGATGTACTTCGCGCGGAGCGGATCGCCAGGCAGGAGGCAAGCCTCCGCGTAGTCGCCCGGCTGGGCGCGCAGGTGGATCGGCATTACGTCGTCATTCCCCTTTGAACTTCTGCGAGTTGCCCATGTGCGGCCACACCCGCTCCATCGCGATCGAGAGCAGCTGCTTCGTGTGGTTGCGGTCGTGCGAGATCCACTCGTGCAGGAGCCAACGCACCTTCAGCTCCCCGGCCTTGGGATGCATGCCGCTCCGATCGAGGTCCGCGGGCTTCAGCGAGCGCACGAGCGTGACGCTGTCATGGCGGAGGCCCATGAACTCCATCCACACACTGTCGGTCACGCGCCCGCAGTCGTTGCGCTCCTTCTCGACGTCGACCTGATCCCAGGCCTCGAGCTTCGGATGGTCGTTCGCCAGGATGATGCGGATCCGCCCGGCGAAGCCGCGCTTCTCCGCCTCGATGATGTGGCCGACGACGGCGCGCGCGCACCACTCGCCGTGAGGGGCCGGGTGCCACCCCGCGTCATCGCCGAGCGCCCCGAGCTC
>JALYKF010000099.1 GCA_030774905.1 Chloroflexota bacterium | reverse complement strand
CGTTCACGGTCCACGCGTTGACCGTGAGGCCTGCGGCGTGCGCATCGTCGACGAGCTCGCGCGTCACGTACGCCCGGTTCGGGTGCAGCGCCCAGAGGCCGAGTGACCGCGCGCTCGCGATGAGCGCGGGACGGTCGGGCGAATCCGCGAACACGAACGCGCGGCGGACCCCCGATGCGGCGTCCCGCGCGGCGGCGAGCGCGCCCCACCAGAAGCTCGAGACGTAGACGTCGGGATCTTGCCGGGCCGCGATCTGCGCCGCGACCCGCGCACCGGTCCGCGCGGCCGCGGCTTCGTCATGTTCGCCCTTGAGCTCCACGTTCACGGCGACGCGCCCGCGGCAGAGGTCCAGCACGTCCGCCAATGTGAGTGACGTGCCATTCGTCGACGGGCGATCGTGCGAGATGATCAGCGCGCCGTCCGCGTGGAGCCAGACGTCGGTCTCGACCTCATCGCACCCGAGGGCGATCGCCTTCTCGAACGACGCGACGGTGTTCTCCGGTTCGTGACCCATGGCGCCGCGGTGGCCGATCCGTCGCATGCATTCCATAGTCGCCGGAAGTCAGGGCCGGCGCAGCAGCGAGAGCCCCTCGCCGCCCGCGATCTCTTGGAAGCCGAGTGCCGTCAGCGCCGCGCGGGCGGCCGCGAATCGCGCGAGGTCGCGATTCATGCTCGGGTCGGCGTAGTCGAGGATCGCGTACTTCGCGTCGCAGGGATCGAGCGCGTCGAGGTGGTAGTTGAAGCGCCGCTCGCCGACCTGCGTGACCCAGAAGTCCGTCGACGCGACCGGCAGGTCCGCGGGGATGGCGTGGACCTGCGCGAGCAGCGCCTGGTAGCGGGGCTCGCGATCGAGCAGCGGCGTGCCCGACGGCGCGCGATCGGGGTTGCCGCGCAGATAGGCGTCCCCGAAGTCGCGCGAGATCGGCCAGCCGCCGAACCCGATGCAGAAGAACAGCGTGACGACCACGACGCCGATGGTGAGCCGCGGCTTCCAACGTGGGCTGGCCGCTGCGAATCCGACGATCGACGCGCCCAGGGCGAGCGGGATGATGGGAGCGCCGTACTGGTTGTGGAGCGTGTGCTCGCCGCCGTAGTCCGACAGCAGGAGGTAGCCGAGCGGGACGAGCGCCGGAACGACGACCGCCCGGGATCGCAGCGCGAGCAGGAGCCCTGGTGCGAACAGGCTGAGGACGAACACGACCTTCGAGCCGATCTCGCCGGACCCGAGCACGGCGATGGTCCGGAGCGGGGCGAGCAACACGTTCCGCAGGATCTCCCCCTCGCTGCCGCCGAGGCTCGCGTACCGCCCGATGTACTGGTACGGAGCGCCGGCGAACGCCGGGATGATGAGCTTGAGCGTCACGACGAACACCGCTGCGCTCGCGACGGTCACGACCGCCGCGCTGCGCCACCGTCGCTGCAACGCGAGCGCGACCCCGAAGCCGATGCCGATGAGCGCGATCTCCTCCTTGACGGAAAACGCGGCGAGCAGGGCGATGGCCATCGGCATGGTGCGGCGCGTCACCAGGAAATACATCGCAAGACCGAGGGGAAGCACGGCGAGGGCGACCTCGTGGAAGTCGTACAGCGTGATGAACGACAGCGGCGCCCCCAACACGTACGCGAGCACCCAGATGAGCCGCTCCGCGCCGCGTGGCAGCAGCTTGCGCGCGACGAGGTAGATCGGCAGCGCGCCGAGGGCGAGTGCGACGGTCTGCACGACGAGCAGCGTCTCCGGATGCGGAGCGACCCAGTACAGCGGGACGAGCGCGATGAGGATCGGCGAGAAGTGGTCGCCGAAGAACGAATGGGGGACGCACCGGTCGAGGCTGAGCGTGGACTCCATGAATCGACCCTGCGAGGTGTTCCAGAGGATCTGGTCGAACACGCCGAGGTCGAGCCCGGTCGAATGGAACGACCAGTGCCGGACGAGCGAGAGCGCGCCGAACAAGACCGCGTAGACGAGCACGAGGCCGACGGCGACACGCTCCTCGTGGCGGGCAAGGACATGTACGAGGATCTCGAGCCTCCGGGAGCGCACGGCGAGACGCTACAAGAGCCTCGTGGCTCGCGCCCCGGCGAATCGCGTTAGCGTCTCGGGCATGAAGAACGCCGCGCCGCTCCTCCTCTTTGGCGACTCGTACCGCTACCCCGATATCTATCACCTGATCCGGTTCCTCGCCCCGGATCCGCAGATCGTCCTCGAGCAGGACGGCCAGATCGTGATGCTCACGAACGCCCTCGAGGAGGGCCGCGCGCGCAAGCAGTCGCGCGCGACGAAGATCGAGAACATCGACGACTACGGCGCGCGCGAGCTGAAGGCGACCATGAGCCCCATCACGGACGCGACCGCCACCGTTATCGAGCGGTTCCTCGTCGCGCACGGCGCGCGACGGGTCGCGGTGCCGGAGTACTTCCCGATCGCCCTCGCGGACCGGCTCCGGGCGAGTGGGATCGACCTCACCGTGGTCGATGGTCTCGAGCAGCGCCGTCGCGCGAAGCGGGACGATGAGATCGCCGCCCTCGAGGCGACGCAGCGCGCGACCGAGGAGGCGTGGGAGCTCGGCGTGGACGCCATCGCGCGCGCCGACGTGCAGGCCGATGGGACCCTCGCGCTGGACGGTACGGCGCTGAACGCCGAGCGCATCCGCGCGATCGTCGAGGGGGCGCTCCTCGAACGCGGGTGTTCGGCCGAGTCCACGATCATCGCGCCAGGGAAGCAGGCGGCGGATCCGCACATGATCGGGAGCGGACCGCTCCGCGCCCGCGAGCCGATCGTCATGGACATCTTCCCGCAGCACAAGGAAACCCGCTACTACGCGGACATGACGCGCACCGTGTCGAAGGGCGCGCCCGCCGCTGAGATCGTGAAGATGTACGAGGTCGTCATGCGGGCGCAGGATGCCGGCATCAAAGCCCTCCGCCCGGGGATCACCGGCCTCGAGGTGCACGAGCTCGTCGGGGACATCATCTTCGCGGCCGGTTATGACACGCTGCGCCCCGGACAGAAGCACGACCCGAGCGATCCGGTCGTCCGGGGGTTCATCCACGGCACCGGGCATGGCGTCGGCCTCGAGATCCACGAGGCCCCGAGCGTCGGCCGTGCTGGAACATCGCCGCTCATCGCCGGGGACGTGGTCACCGTCGAGCCGGGCGTGTACGACCCGGCGATCGGCGGCGTGCGCCTCGAGGACATGCTCGTCATCACCGCCGATGGATCGCGGAATCTAACGCGCGCGCCGCGCCAGCTCGTCATCTGACCCCGCTCCTCTTCGGCGTCGGCGCCGCGGTCGGCTGGGGCCTCGCCGACTACGCAGGCGCGCTGTCGACACGCCGCCTCGGGGTGTTCCAGGCGATGCTCGGCATGCAGGTTACCGGGACCGTCCTGTATGCCGCCGCCCTCGCAGCGCTCGGCCGGCTCCCGCAGCTCTCGCTGGCGCAGCTCCCGCTCGCGTGCGCGCTCGCCGCGCTCGGCCTCACCGGGCTACTGCTGTTCTACAAGGCGCTCGCGCTCGGCCCGATCGCGATCGTGAGCCCGATCGGCGCCGCGTACGTCATGGTGACCGTGCTCCTGGTCGTCGTGTTCCTCGGCGAGCGCCTCTCCACCGCGCAGACCCTCGCGATCAGCGTCACGACGATCGGCATCCTGATGACCGGCACCGATGGCCGGAGCCTGGCGGCCGCGCTGAGCCGGCCCAAGCCGGGCGTGTGGCTCGCGATCCTCGCGATGCTCGCGTTCGGCGGCTGGGCCGCGCTGATGGCGTACGCGACGCGCGAACACGACGGGCTCGCGATGATCCTTCAGCAGCGCATCATCAGCGTCGCGGCCTCGATCGCGATCCTCGTCGCGCTGCGCCGGCCGGTCCCGGGCCGGGTCGGCCTCGCGACCGCGGCAATCGTCATCGGCTCGGGACTCTTCGACACGCTCGCGAACGTCTTCTACGTCCTCGGGGTGCAGGGTGGCTACGCCTCGATCGTCGCGACCGGGAGCGGGGTGTATCCGATCATCCCTGCGC
>JALYKF010000098.1 GCA_030774905.1 Chloroflexota bacterium | reverse complement strand
TGGCGGGATATCGCGCCATTCGTCGTCGAATGGGTGACGAGCGATGCGGAACGGCTCGCGTGGGACGCGTCCGTACCGCACCCCAACGCGGTCACCCGGATCGTCGGCCTGCGGATCGTGGTGCCCGATGTCGCGGCGGCGGGGACGCTCTACTCGCGCGCGCTCGGCCTGGCGGTGGCTCCGCTCGGTGCCGCCGCGGCGCGTGTCACGCTGGGGGAGGTCGCGATCGACCTGATCGCGAGGGCCAACGCGTCGCCGATGGAGCGTGACGGTGGTGATGGGCTGGCCGAGATCGACCTCGCGGTCACGGATATCGGAGTCGCCTTCGCCGCGATCCCCGGGCTGACCCGCGATGCCGACGGCGTGCGCTACCGGATCCCGGCCGCGTCGGCGCTCGGCGCGTCGCTTGCGCTGGTCGAGATCAGCCGCCCGGCGAGCTGACCGCCTCCGAGCGGCTGAGCGTGCGCGCAGCGGCGTGTGCGGCTTCAGCGGTGCGCGCCAGATCGGCGTCGGTGTGGGCAAACGATACGTACAGCAGTCCGCGGCTGATCACGTGAACGCCCTGGTCGAGCAGTGCGGCGGCGAACCGCCGGTAGCCGGCCACATCCGTCTGTCGCGCGTCGGCGAAGCTCCGCACCGGCTGCTCGCTCCAGAACGCGTAGGCCATGCCGCCGTGCTGGTTGACCTGCAGGGGGAGGGCCTGCTCCGCCGCGGCGTCGCGCAGCGCGCAGGCGAGACCGGCGCCGAGCCTCGCGAGCCGGGGGTAGAGCTCGCCGGCGCGCCGTTCGAGCTCCGTCACCGTCGCGAGGGCCGCGGCCGTCGACACCGGGTTCGTGTTGAGCGTCCCCGCGTGCGCGACCTGTCCGGACGCGACGACCTCCATGACGTCCGCGCGCCCGCACACGGCGCTGATCGGGAATCCCGAGCCGAGCGCCTTCGCGAAGACGGCGAGGTCCGGGGTCACGCCGTAGTGCTCCTGTGCGCCACCGAGGGCCATCCGGAAACCGGTGATCACTTCATCGAAGATGAGCAGCGCGCCCGCGTCCCGCGTCAGCGTCCGCACGGCCTGGAGGTATCCCTCGGCGGGCGCGAAGCATCCGCCGTTCTGCGCGAACGGCTCCATGATCACGGCCGCGACGTCGGGGCCGATGCACGCGCGCAGGGCCTCGATGTCGTTCCACGGACATACCGTCACCGCCGCTGATGCGTCGGGATCCTGTCCCGCCGTGCCGGGCTCGCGCGGGTCATGGCCTGGCGTCCCGATGTGCAGCGGATCGAGCCAGCCGTGGAAGTGGCCGAGGAACTTCACAACGCGGTTCCGTCCCGTGGCGGCGCGCGCGATCCGCAGCGCCACGTGGACCGCCTCGCTCCCGGTGCTGGAGAAGATGACGCGCTCCGCGCACGGAACGGTGCGGCAGACGGCCTCCGCGAGCTCGGCCTCCATTCGGTGGGGCGCGCCGTAGCCGATGCCGGCATCAAGCTGACGGCGCACCGCGTCCAGAACGACCGCGGGGGAGTGGCCGAGGAGCATCGGACCGAAGGCGAGCCCGTAGTCCACGTAGTCGTTCCCGTCGATGTCGACGAGATGCGATCCCTGGCCTTGGGCGAACGAGATCGGCACAGGCAGCTGCCCGCCCCGGTACGAGCTGCCGAGCCCTCCGGCCAGCGAACGCTTCGCGCGGCCGTGTTGCGCGCGGGATTCGCGATAGCGGTCCGTCACTCCGGGGCCATCATCCGCGCACTGTGCCTCGCACCGCGCGAGGATATCTTGTCTGATGAGCAGATGAAGTCGCATGGCGGACCCAGACGCCCGTGAGGATCAAGACCGATCTACCGCGTGAGGGCCGCCGTCTTGACGATGTCTGGATCCCGATGCCCGACGGCGCGCGGCTCGCCGCGACGATCTGGTTGCCCGTCGACGCGGACGCAGTTCCGGTGCCGGCGGTGCTCGAGTGCGAGCCGTACCGGAAGAATGACTTCAGCGGCATGTTCGACGCGCGGCACCGCTATCTCGCCGGACATGGCTACGCGTCGGTGAAGATGGACCTGCGCGGAAGCGGTGACTCGGACGGCATCCTGTACGACGAGTACCTGCCCCAAGAGCAGGAAGATGCGGTCACCGCGATCGCGTGGATCGCCGCGCAGCCCTGGTGCACGGGCAAGGTCGGGATGTGGGGCGTGTCCTGGAGCGGCTTCAACTCGCTGCAAGTCGCCGCTCGCAGGCCGCCGGCCCTGGCGGCGATCATCACGCTGTGCTCGACCGACGATCGCTACGCCGACGACGTCCACTACATGGGCGGTTGTCTTGTCTCGAACGAAGTGCTCGGCTGGGCGGCGACGATGCTGTCGTACGGCGCTCGTCCGCCGCTGCCCGAGGTCGTCGGTGACCGCTGGCGCGAGATCTGGCTCGATCGCCTCGATCGGACGCCGCCCTACGCCGAAGCATGGGTCGGTCACCAGCTGCGGGACGACTATTGGAAGCAGGGTTCGGTCTGCGAGGACTACGCGGCGATCACGTGTCCGGTGTACGCCGTCGGCGGCTGGGCGGACGGCTACACGAACGCGATCCCGCGGCTGATCGAGCACCTGCCCGGGATCCGGAAGGGACTCATCGGTCCATGGCCGCACGGCTTCCCGCATGTCGCCCGGGTCGGCCCCGCGATCGGCTTCCTCCAGGAAGCCGTCCGCTGGTGGGACCGCTGGCTGAAGGGGGTCGAGAACGGCATCGAGCGCGAGCCGATCCTCCGGGTCTGGATGCAGGAGGCGATCGCCCCCGCCGCGACCCAGGCGGTACGGCCGGGGCGCTGGCTCGTCGAGCCGAGCTGGCCCTCGCCGAACGTGGACCCGATCACATACGCGCTCAACGCCGGCGGGCGGCTCGATCGCGAGCCGCGCGCGGAATCCCGCGTCACGCAGGCCGGGCCCCAGGCGACCGCCCTGGACGGCGGCATCTGGTGCCCGTACGGGGCGCCTGGCGATTTCCCGGGGGATCAGCGCGCGACGGACGGGATGTCGCTCACGTTCACGTCGGCGCCGCTCGGGACGCGGGCCGAGATCCTGGGCGTTCCCGAGGTCGCCCTCGCTGTCGATGCGGATCGAGCGCAGGCGCAGGTCGCGGTACGGCTGTGTGACGTGGCGCCCGATGGCGCCTCGACGCTCATCAGCGTCGGCGTGCTCAACCTCACGCATCGCGAGAGTCACGAGCACCCGGATGCGCTGGAGCCGGGCCGCCGCTACGGGGTCGTCGTTCGCCTCAACGCCATCGCGTATGCCGTACCGCCCGGTCACCGCCTGCGGGTCGGGATCTCGCCGAGCTACTGGCCGATGATCTGGCCCGCGCCGGAGGTCGTCACGCTCGGCGTGTACGCCGGCGCCAGCACGCTGCGGCTCCCGGTGCGCAGGCCTATCGCGGGCGAGCCCGAGCCGCCGCCCTTTGACGAGCCGGAATCGCTCGAGCAGGCGCAGCCCGAACGCCTGCGGACCGGCGGCGGTGCGACGACCGTCACGAAGGAGATCGTGTCCGGACGGATCGAGCTGCGGTGGCAACGTGACATGGGGACGATCCTGCTGGCTTCGCGAGGGCTTGAGCTCTCAGCGAAGGACCTCGACCTCTTCTCGATCTCCGACGGAGAGCCGCTGTCCATCGTGCTGCGGTCGGAGCGCATGGCGTCGCTCGCGCGGCCGGGCTGGCGCGTCCGCGTCGAGACCGTCAGCACGATGACCGGTGACGCGCACGCGTTCCACCTGACGAACGCGGTCGAGGCCTATGAGGATGACATTCGAATCTTCACGCGATCCTGGACCCGGGCGATACCGCGGGACAACGTCTGATCACCACGCCTCGCCCGATCGTCTGATTATCATGCAATCGAGGTGGACACGCTGACGACGGACCGCGAGCGGCTCGTCGGGTATGCGGAGCCGTGGAGCGTCGCGCCGGGCGAGACGGTGCGGTTCATGGTCCGCTCGACCGAGGCTCGGTACCGCGCGTCGGTCGTGCAGCTCTTCCACGGTGATGCGCGCGCGCACGCGCCGGGGTTGAAAGAGCGGGCCGTCGCGACGCCGATCGATGGCGACTACGACGGAAAGGCGCAGACGTACCCGATCGGATCACACGTGATCGTTCCGCACGCCGCGGCCCTCGACGTCGTCGGCGGATTCACCCTCGCGGCGTGGATCTTCCCGACGTTGTTGGATGGCCGGGCCCAGGGCCTGCTCACGAAGTCGTCCCCGAGCGGGCAGGGGTACGGCCTGATCCTTGACGCGACCGGCGCACTCGCGTTGCGGCTCGGCGGCCAGGACATCTCGACCCGTGTCCCGCTCCGGGCAGGCCAGTGGTACTTCGTCGCGGGGACGTACGACCCCGCGCGCGGGACGGCGCGCGTCGAGCACCGCTTGGATCCCGCCTGGCCCATGCCCCATGGGCACGCCGTAGCTACGTCGGCCGCGCCCAAGACGATCGCGAGCAGCGGCGGTCCGTTCGTCATGGCCGGCTGGTGGGTCGGTGCCGGCCAACACGCGGACGTGGACGGACACTTCGACGGCAAGATCGAAGCGCCGGTCCTGTTTGGAGCTCCGCTCGATGACGCAGCGCTCACGCGGGTCGCCGAGGGCGCGCCCGCGGCCACCGTGGCGCCCGCTGTCGCAGATTGGGACTTCGGTAGCGATATTCCGTCCGACCTCGTGCGGGATGTCGCCGGACACGGCCTCGACGGGCGCACGGTGAATATGCCTGCCCGAGGCATGAGCGGCCACGCCTTCGGTGGCGGTGAGCGCTCGTGGGCGCTCGCGCCGGAGACCCACCGGGTCATCCACTTCCATCACGACGACCTCGAGGACTGCCGGTGGGACGTAGCCTTCGAGCTCACGGTCCCCGACGCGTTCTCCAGCGGGATCTACGCGGCAAAGCTCGCCGCGGGCGACATCGTCGATCACGTTCCGTTCTTCGTCCGGCCGAAGGGACGGCGCGCGGTCGCGCCGGTGCTGTTCCTGGTCCCCACGAACTCATACCTTGCCTACGCGAACTTCCGGGAGGACTTCTCGAGCCGGAACGGCGTGCTCGGCCTGTATCACATGCACGCCGACGGCAGCGCGGTCTTCTACTCCTCGCGCCGCCGGCCGATCGTCAACCTGCGACCCGGCTCGACGTTCGACATCCTCGAGGTCGGGCGCACCGGCGCCCCGCACCAGTTCAACGCCGACCTCTACCTCGTGGACTGGCTCACCGAGAAGGGCATCGCGTTCGACATCGCCACCGACGAGGACCTCGACCGTGAAGGTGACGCGCTGCTGGGCCAGTACCGCGTCGTGCTCACCGGGAGCCACCCGGAATACTGGTCGGCCGCGATGCTCGACGGGCTGCGGTCCTATCTGAACGCCGGTGGCCGGTTCATGTACCTCGGCGGGAACGGGCTCATCTGGACGACCTCGTTCGATCGAGTCGATCGGCACCTCGTCGAGGTGCGGCGCGGCGGTGCGAGCCAGCGAAGCGCGACACCCGGTGAGTCCCACCACAGCACGACCGGGGAGTTCGGCGGCTACTGGCGAGGCCGGGGCCGGGCGCCCAACCGGCTCGTCGGCGTCGGATCCATCGCGCAGGGCTTCGACCGCTCATCGCCCTACGCGCGGCAACCCGGCGCGTCGGATCCGCGGGCGGCGTGGATCTTCGATGGCGTCCCGGAGGGCCCCATCGGTGACTTCGGGCTCACGATGGGTGGGGCAGCCGGCTTCGAGGTCGACGCCGCCGATGATTCGCTCGGCACGCCGCCGCACACGCTCATCATCGCCAGCGCGCTCGAGTTCTCGCCGACGTACGAGCATCAGAACCCCGTCCACGTCCCCGGCACCGAGATCGACCAGCACCCGCCGATGCGCTCGGACATGGTGTTCTTCGAGACGCCGAGCGGCGGCGCGGTCTTCTCCGTGGGCTCCATCGCGTACTGCGGCGCCCTGTCGCACAACGGATACGACAACAGCATCTCGCGCCTCACGGAGAACGTACTGCGCCGCTTCGCGTCCCCCGACCCGATCCCCGCACCGAGCTAGGTCCGGCCAGCGAGCCATTCGCGCGCCGTACGGGCCGCGGCGTCGGCACGGACGAATCGCGCCCCGAGGCCGGAGAGCTCGTCGATGAGCTTCGTCAGCATCAGCATGCGATGGCCTCTCCCGGTCACCTCGGGATGCATCGTGTAGGTGAGCACACCGCGATCGGTCGCGCCTCGCATGTAGCGGAAGTCGTCGAGCCAATTGGCCAGGACGTCATCGGTGCGCATGAGTCCCTGCTGGATCACGGTCTCGCGACGCTGATACTCGAAATGCGGCACGTCATCGAGGGACCAGTGGACCGGGAGCTCGAGGATGGCGGTCGGCTCGCCGAACCGGTACGGACCGTCCCGCTCGGCCACGTCGCCACGGCGCACGAAGTACGGATGGAAGTCCGCGCCCATCAGGCTGGAGTCGTAGGCGAACCCCTGCCCGACGAGCAGCTCGATGGTGTGCTCGCTGAAGTCCCAGCCCGGAGCGCGATAGCCGCGCGGATCCTCGCCGGTGATGCGCCGGATGCGATCGCTTCCGCGCGTAAGCGCCGCCTGCTCCTCTGCTTTCGAGGACCGCGCCGGCACCTCGTGCAGGTAGCCGTGGTGCGCGATCTCGTGGCCCTCCGCGTGGACCCGTCGAACGATCTCCGGATACGTATCCACGGTGTGTCCGGGAACGAACCATGTCGTCGCGATCCCACGATCGCGAAGGAGATCGAGGATCCGCACTGCCCCCACGGCCGAGAACTCCGCCTGTGAGAGTTGGACCGGCCCCGTGAGTCCGTAGAACGACCGCGACGAGAATGAGTCGAAGTCGAAGGTGAGGCACACAAGATGCGCAGCGGGCGACACTGGTCCGGGGCGATGAGCCAATTGTCTGATTATCATGCCATCGAAGTGGAGAGGGGCGTTCCGCGATGACCGCTACCCCGTCGGCCCGACCGTTGACGCCGGAGGTCCTCGCCCTTGAGCTCGTGACCGCGGCCGATCCGCAGGTCTCGCCCGACGGGACGCGGATCCTCTACGTGGTCCGGGCCGTTGATCCCGACACCCATCGCGTCGGCGGGACGATGTGGCGATGTGACATCGACGGAGCGAACGCGATGGCCGTCCCCGGCCTGCAGCCGGGCGCCCGTGCCGCGCGCTGGTCGCCCGACGGCACGCGCATCGCGTATGTAGCGCGTGCGGAGCGCGGAACGGCGCTCTTCGTGACGAGTGCGAGCGGCGGCGAGGGCGCCTCGCAGGAGCTCACGGCGCACGCCGGCGAGATCGGGGACATCGAGTGGTCGGTCGACGGCGCAGGGATCGCCTACGTCACCGAGTACGACCCTGAGAATCCCGACGAAACGCCGCCCGAGCCTGGCGCGGCCCCGAAGGTCCGGGTGACGCGCCGGATGGACTACAAGATGGACGGCCGCGGGTGGCGCGGGGACGTCCGGGATCACATCTTCGTCATCGCCGCATCCGGCGGGGAACGCCGCAGGATCACGACCGAGCTCGTCGACCATCACGCGCCGCAATGGTCGCCCGACGGGAAGTGGATCGCGACGACGGTGGGGAAGGTGGACGGCGGCAGGCCGAACCTCGTGCTCATCAATGTGGCCTCCGGGCAGCTGAAGCGCTGTGGCCCGCGCGAAGACTCGGTGACGGTCTTCGCCTGGTCGCCGTCGGGCGATTCCATCGTCCACGCCGGTGCAGTTGGCCACTCATTCGAGAACGACTTCTATCGCTATGACGTCACGACCGACCGGCGTGAGCGGCTCACCCAGGACAACGAGTCGGTGCCATCGGACCTGACCTGGCTGGACGAGACGCGGGTCCTCGTGCACGCGATGTGGCACGGCGGCAGCGTCCTCGATGTCCTGGATGTCCGGACCCGCGCGGTCGAACGGATCGCGCGCTTCGAGGCTCGCCATGCGGGAATGAGCGTCGATCGAGAGCACCGGGTCGCGGTCCAGGGCCGCATGAGCCTCGATGTGTACGGCGAGATCTCCGTCTATGACCTGGAGACGTCATCACTGCGCACGATCACCAGCTTCAGCGACGCCGTGCTCGCCGAGCGCCCCCCCGCCCGCTGGCAGCGGTTCGACGTCCAGCGGGACCTCACCATCGAGGCGTGGCTCCTGCTCCCACCGGACTTCGATCCGGGGAAGCGATATCCGGTCATTCTCGACACCCACGGCGGACCCACCGGGAACTATGGGTACGGATTCATGGCCCATCAGCAATGCTTCGCGACGAATGGGTTCATCGTCGTCTTCGCGAATCCCCGGGGATCGGATTCATATGGGCCCGATTTCGCGCGCAGCATCATGCTCGACTGGGGCAACGAGGACTTCAAGGACTACATGGCGGTTTGCGACGAGCTCGCGTCGCGGCCGTACGTCGATCCGGAGCGGATGGGCATCTTCGGTATCAGCTACGGCGGGTACATGACGTCATGGGCGATCGGCCAGACCGACCGGTTCAAGGCCGCGGTGTGCGGTGAGCCGATGTTCGACCTCGAATCCGATTGGGGCACGAGCGACGTGTCGTTCAACGGTCTCGAGATCTTCGGCGGCGGCCCACCGCACGCGCGGCGCGAATGGTTCGACGCGCACTCGCCCTCCTCGTTCGCGCATCGCGTGAAGACCCCGACGCTCGTCTTCTCGGGTGAGGATGACCAGCGCTGCCCGATCGGGCAGAGCGAGCAGATGTTCATCGCGCTCCGCAAGGCCGGCGTCGAGACGGAATTCGCCCGGTACCCCGGCGGCTCGCACATGTTCTTCGCGTTCGGGCTCCCGGACCATCGCGCGGACTGGCTCGCCCGGACGCTGCGCTGGTTCACGGACCACCTCGGCGCGCCCGTCTCGTGACGCCCGCGCTCCTGCTCGAGATCACGCGCGGGCCGCTCGTCGAAGAGGTCCAGCGTGGCCACCTCGCGATTGTCGACGCCCGGGGGAAGACCCTCGCGTCGCTGGGCGAGCCGCGCGAGGCCATCACGTTCTGGCGATCGTCGGCGAAACCGTTCCAGGCGATGGCGCTCGTCGCGAGCGGCGCCGCGTCCGCGCTCGGATTCGGGCCGGAGGACCTCGCCATCTGCTCCGCCTCCCATAACGGAGAGACCGTCCACACCGCGCAGGTCGCGCACGTGCTGGAGCTCGCGGGCTGCGCACCGGCGGATCTCGCATGTGGCACGCATCCACCGCTTGACCAGCCGACCGCCGCGGCGCTCCAGCGCAACGGCACGCTGCCCACCGTGCTTCACAACAATTGCTCGGGCAAGCATGCCGGGATGCTGGCGCTCGCGAGGCACCTCGGCGCACCGGCGGAGGGATACCGCAGTCCCGACCACCCGGTCCAGCGCCTGATCCTCGAGACCGTCGCCCGCTTCGCCGGGCTCCGTCCCGAGCAGATCGTCATCGGCGTCGACGGCTGTGGCGCCCCGACCTTCGGGCTCAGTGTTGAGCGGATGGCGATCGCCTTCGCGCGGCTCATGCGGCCGGAGGGATTGAACGACGCGGATCAGCGAGCCGCCGCGGTGATCCGGAGCGCGATGACCGCGCACCCACACTTGGTCGCCGGCACCGGCCGGCTCGACACCGACCTGATGCGGGTCGCGCGCGGGCGCGTGCTCGTCAAAGGAGGGGCCAGCGGCGTGCTCTGCGCCGGCACGGACGACGGCGTCGGGATCGCGGTGAAGCTCGAGAGCGGGCCGCGTCAGCCCGGCTTCGCCGCGCCCATCCTCATCGCCGCCCTCCGCACGCTCGGAGCGCTCTCGGACGCCGACGTCGCGGAGCTCGCAGCGCATGCGACCCCGCCGGTGAAGAACGTTGCCGGCGACGTGGTGGGCGAGACGCGGATCGCGTTCCGTCTGCCGCGACTCGATGCCGTGCGCTCGTGACGCTCGCGGCTGATCAGCCGATCGATCCGACCTGGGCCGGCGTCTGGCGCGGTCAGTGGATCTGGGATAACGCGATCGAGACGCCCGTGACGATCTGGGGCCACGCGACACCCGGCGAGAGTCACACCGTCTATCTGCGGCGCCCCTTCCGGCTCGATGCGGTACCGCGCACGGTCCCAGCGCGCGTGACCTGCGATTCGCGCTACGCCCTGTACGTGAACGGGACGCTCGTGGGCCGCGGGCCGGTCCGCGGCGAGCCCGAGCTGCTCGGTTGGGACGATCACGATCTGGCCCCGTACCTCCGCGCGGGGAACAACGTCATCGTTGCCCTGTGCCGGTACTACGGAAAGGCCGGTCCGTGGTTCATCCCGGCGGTGCCATTCGGCACGCTCGGTCGCGGGTCGTTCTGCTTCGAGACCGCCGCCTCGTCGGCGCTCGACCTGCGGACGGATGCGACCTGGCGCGCCGTGCCTGCGCCGTGGCGCCCGATGGGCTGGGCGCTCATGCACGGTGTGCCGCCGGAGGTCGTCGACGGCCGTGACATACCCAATGGCCTGCATGATCCGGACGTCGCCGATGACGCGTGGCCGGCCGCAGTCGTCCTGCACGGCATCGGGCATGGGACCGTGCTCGACCGCCCGCCGGCCGCGCCATACATGTCCCCGCAGCGACGGGCGATCCCGCAGCTGACCGCCAACTGGCGAACGCCGAAGCGAGGTGCGCCGGCCCAGGCCACCGTCGCGCTGGGCGACGATCCGGTGGCCGCGTGGGCGACGCTCGCGGTCCGGACCGATGGCGACCGGGTCGTGACGCGCTGGGATATCGGCGAGCTCACCATCGGCCACGTCCGGCTGCGCATCCAGGGTGGCGGCGCCGATCGCTCGGGCCAGATCGTGGATGTCATCGCCGGCGAGACCCTTCGTCCGGACGGACTACCGGAGATCGCGCCCACGCACTGGGCATCGCGGTACGTGCTCGGAGCCGCCGAGCGGCAGGAGATCCAGTTCTTCGACCCGGTCGGTCACGCGTACCTCGCCGTCCACGCCCCCGCCGGCCTCGACGTCAGCGTCGATGTCGAGGAGGCGTTCTATCCCCGGACGGATGAGGCGACCTTCACCTGCAGCGACCCGCGGTACGACCGGCTCTGGAAGGTCGGCGCTCGCACCGTCGACGTGTGCGCGACCGATGCGTTCCTTGACTGTCCCGCGCGCGAGCAGCGCGCCTGGGTCTCGGACTCGTACGTCGGCGTGCTCGTGCACCTGGTGACCACGGCCGACCAGCGTCTCGTGCGCCACCATCTCGATTACTGCCGGCACGGACGCTACCCGGGCGGCCTGCTCGCGATGGCGTTCGGGTGCGACGCGGCGCGTTCGGGACTGGCGATCGCCGAGTACTCCCTCCACTGGATCCGGCAGGTCGCCCGCTACTGGGAGCACTCGGGCGATGAGGCATTCGTACGCGACGTCCTCCCCGTGGCCAACGACATCATCGAGCGCTACGAGCGTCAGCGAGGCCCATCCGGTCTGCTCGAGGACTTCCCCGGATGGGTGTTCATCGAGTGGGCCCAGACCGAGCGCGACACGGTCATCGCCGCGCACGATGGCTACTACGCCGCGGCGCTTCGGGATTACGCGACGCTGCCGGGCGCGGCGGACGTGCGGCCGCTGATCGCTCGGACGGCGGCTGCGTTCGAAGCGCTCTGGGACGAGCGCCGGCACGCGTACGTGGACTCGATGGGCTCGCGCGGCAAGAGTCGCCGGGTCAGCCAGCAGACGAACATCGCTGCGTTGCTCGGGGGCATCGTCCCGCGCGAAAGGATCGCCTCGCTCATCGAGCGCACCTTCGATCCGACGGTGCGCGGGGAGCGGCTCGTGCTCGCCTCACGGCCGGCGGGACCGCCGACCACGGCGTCGGTGTTCCAGTACGACCCACATCCCGCGTTCGATGACGCGCGCGATGTCGTGATGGCGCAGCCGTTCTACACGCGCTTCCTCCACGAGGTGCTGTTCGAACACGACCGCCGGGACCTGATCCTTCGCAGCCTCCTCGACCGCTGGGATCCCGAGACCGAGCACGGGACGTTCCGCGAGCACTGGGATGCGGCGCCCGGACGTACGAGCCGCGCGCACGCGTGGGCCGCGAGCCCGACGTACGACCTCACCGCGTACATCCTCGGTGTGCGCCCGGCGGAGCCCGGCTACCGCCGGACGATCGTCGACCCGTATCTCGGCCCGCTCACGCACGCCGCGGGCCGCGTGCCCACACCGCTCGGCTGGATCGACGTGCGGATCGACGAGCGCGAGATCGAGATCACCGCTCCGGAAGGGATGCCGGTGCGCGTCGGTGACAGCGACGTGCGCGGACACGCCGTCGTCGCGCGACCCGCGCACCGCGGATGAGCGAGACAGTGAGCCTCGGCGCCGTCGATCGCGCCGAGGTCCTCGTCATCGTCGAGAACTCGATCGATTCATTCCTGACGAACACGGATGTCGCGAAACGCCCGCCGTGGCCGGCGCGGCTACCCGCCGAGAAGCTCCGTGCGGAACACGGCCTATCGCTCCTGATCACCGTCGAGTCCGCTGGCCGGCGCTCGTCCGTTCTCTATGACGGCGGCCTCGCGCGCGACACCGCGATCCACAACATGGATTGCCTCGACGTCGACCCGAAGCAGCTCCGGGCCATTGTGCTGTCGCACGGGCATCCCGACCACATCGGCGGCCTCGAAGGCATTGCCCGACGCGCCGGCCGCTCGCTCCCGCTCGTGCTGCACCCGGACGCGTGGCGCGAGCGCAAGCTCGTGTTCCCGACGGGCGCCGAGACGTACATCGGGGCGCCGAGCGCGCACGACCTAGCCGCCGAGGGGATCGAGGTCGTCGAGGAGCGCGGCCCCACGCTGCTCATCGACGGTACCGTGCTCGTGACCGGCGAGGTCGACCGGGTCACGGACTTCGAGACGGGCTTTCCGCTGCAGTGGGCCCGCGACGGCGATGGCTGGATGCCGGACTTCCAGGTGCGCGATGACCAGGCACTCGTTGTCCACGTCCGCGGTAAGGGGCTCATCGTCATCTCCGGCTGCGGCCACAGCGGCATCGTGAACATCGTCCGTCACGCTCAGCGCGTGACAGGAATTTCGGAGGTACTCGGAGTGCTCGGCGGATTCCATCTCACCGGAGGCCTGTACGAGGCGATCATCCCTCGGACGATCGACGAGCTCGTTGCGATCGGTCCGCGCCACATCGTGCCCGGCCACTGCACCGGCTGGCGCGCGATCCACGAATTCGCCAGTCGCATGCCGGACGCGTACGTCCAGACCAGCGTCGCGACACGATTCGAGTTCGGGTCATGAGGCTTGCCACCTTCCGCATCGGCGACGCGACCACGTGGGGCGCCATCGCCGATGGCAAGATCGTCGACGCGCGCGACCTCGGCGTCATCTCGGCCTGGCCGACGCTCCTCGATCTCGTCCGCGCGGGGTCGGACGCCGCGCGGGACTTCGCCGCGCGCGTCGCGGAACGGCCACGGTGGACTCAGCCGCCGGGACTGCGCCTGCTCGCGCCGATCGCGCAGCCGCCCCAGAATCCCGTTGCCGTCGGCCTCAATTACCGCGAGCACGTGGCCGAAGCCGGCCACGCCCCGGTGCGGGACGACGACCGCGGACGGCCGATGCTCTTCACGAAGTCACGCTCATCCATCGTCGGTCCTGACGAGGCCATCCGCATCGATCCGACCGCCACGAGCCAGGCCGACTGGGAGGTCGAGCTGACGCTCGTGATAGGAACGGGTGGCCGAGACATCCGCGAGGCCGATGCCTGGGATCACGTCTTCGGGTACACGATCGCCAACGACGTCTCGGCGCGCGACCTCCAGTTCTTCGACAAGCGCCGGCCCCAGTTCTTCCAGGGCAAGAGCCTCGACACGTTCTGCCCGCTTGGTCCGTGGATCGTGACGAAGGACGAGCTCACGAAGGTGGAGGATCTGCGGATCACGCTGCGTATCGACGGCGTGACGAAACAGGATGGCCGAACGAGCCAGCTCATCTTCTCGATCCCAGAGATCATCGCCGAGGTGTCCCGCAGCCGGACGATCGAGGCCGGCGAGCTCATCCTCACCGGCACGCCGTCGGGCGTCGGCTTTACCCGCACACCGCCGGAATACCTGACGCCGGGGCAGGTGGTCGAATGCGAGATCGAGGGCATCGGCATCCTGCGGAATCCGGTCGTGGGTGCCGATGCGGGCGGTTGAGATCCGCGGCCCCGGATCGCTCGCGCAGGTCGAGCGCCCCGACCCGGTGCCCGGGCCGGGCGAGCTGCTCGTCGCGCCGGCGGCCGTCGGGATCTGCGCGACCGATGTCGAGATCCTGGACGGCGTGATGGCGTACTTCCGCTCGGGCGAGGCGTCCTATCCCATCGTTCCGGGTCACGAGTGGATCGGCACCGTGGTGTCCGTTGGACCCGGCGTCACCGGCTTCGCGCCCGGCGTCACGGTGGTCGGCGACCCCTCGGCCGGTTGCGGGACCTGCGCGCGCTGCCGCGCCGGCCGCTATCACGTGTGCGCCCGCCGTACCGAGACCGGGATCATGGGACGTGATGGCGCGATGGCGACGCGCATGCTCGCGCTCGCGGCGAGCACGCACATCGTTCCGCGCCCGGTGTGGGACGCCGGCGCGCTCATCGAGCCCGCGTCGGTCGCGCTCAACGCCGCCCGTCACGCGCCGTGTCGCGGCAGCACGGTCCTCGTGATCGGCGCGGGCGCCATCGGCCTGCTGGCGCTCCAGTGCGCGCGGCTTGAAGGAGCCGCGGGCGTGATCGTCGCCAACGCCCGCCGCGCCGACCGTCTCCAGCTCGCGTCGCGGCTGGGCGCGACCGCGACCGCGATGCTGCCCAACGAGGCCGCCGCCGCTGCAGAGATGCTGCTCGCGCTCACCGGGCCTGATGGCATCGACGTCGTCCTCCTGTGCACCGGCGCGGCCGCCGCGATGGATGTCGCGGTCCGGGTGACCCGTCCCGGCGGCACGATCGTGGTCGTCGGCCTGTTCGGCGAGGCCCGGGTCCCCGTCGATCTGGACACCGTCGTCACGAACGATCTGTCGCTCGTCGGGGTGAACGGCTCGCCGCACCTCTGGCCGGACACGATCGCCGCGGTCATCAGTAGCGCGCTGGTACTGGACCCGCTCGTCAGCCACCGTTTTCCGCTGGCCCAAGCCGCAGAGGCGATCGAGCTCGCGCGCCGCGCCCCCGCCGGAACCCTGAAGGTGCTGATCACACCGCAGCGTGAGGAGGTCGGACATGCAGTCTCCGCGTGAGGTCGCCGAGGCCTACTGGGCCGCGGAGTGCACCCGCAGCCTCGAGGCGTTGCTCGAGTACTACCACCTGGACGCGACCGCGACGGGACCGACGGGTCCGACGATGCGCGGCCACGAGGAGATCGCGACGTTCTACGTCGATGAGATCCGCGACTATCCCGGCCTCGAGGTGAAGATCGTCCACGAGGTGCGGAACGGCCTGGAGGCCGCGCTCGAATGGGAGGCCGTGCTCATCGACCACCAGGGCGTGCGCCACCCGTTCCGCGGCGTCAACGTCGTGCGCGTGCGGGACGGCAAGTTCGAATGGGTGCGGGCGTACTTCGATCCTGCGGCGCCACTGAACCAGACGGAATGACCGCGGACGAGCTGTGCCTGCTCCCGGCCGTCGAGCTCCGACGGCGCTACCGGGAGCGCGCGCTGTCGCCCGTGGAAGTCGTCGACGCCGTGCTCGAGCGGATCGATCGCGTGAACCCATCGCTCAACGCATTCATCACCATCACGGCGGACCGCGCGCGGGTCCAGGCGCGGGCCGCGGAGGCGCGCTACCGATCCGGCGACGACGATGCGCCACTGCTCGGAGTACCGGTTTCGATCAAGGACCTGACGCCGACGAAGGGCATCCGCACCACGAACGGCTCGCTGCTCACGAAGGACTGGGTGCCGGACTTCGACGCACCGGTCGTCGAGCGCCTCTCTGCAGCGGGCGCCATCGTGATCGGCAAGACGAATACACCTGAGTACGGGTGGAAGGGCGACACGACGAACCGGATCGTTGGCTCGACCCACAATCCGTGGCGTCACGGGCGGACGGCCGGCGGGTCGAGTGGCGGCGCGGCCGCGGCCGTCGCGGCGGGGCTGGGACCCCTGGCCCAGGGCAGCGACGGTGCCGGCTCGATCCGGATCCCTGCGTCGTTCTGCGGCGTGTTCGGGTTCAAGCCGTCCTTCGGCCGCATTCCGCTGCCGGGCAACGTCGAGCAGGTCTCGCACATCGGTCCGATCAGTCGGACCGTCGACGATGCCGCGCTCTTCGTCGATGCTGTTGCGGGCCCCGACGATCGCGACCGGTTCTCGCTCGATGCACCGGGCGTCGCGTTCGCCGCGGCCGCGGGCGGCGGCGTGACGGGACTGCATGTCGCGTGGAGCCTCGACCTTGGCTACGCCAACGTGGATGCCGACGTTGCGCGGCTCACCACGGACGCTGCCCTCGCATTCCGCGAGCTCGGCTGCGAGGTCGAGGAGGTGCGACCGGACTTTGGCGACCCGTGCTCGACCTTCGAGATCATCTCGGCGACGTCAGAAGCGGGGGAGTGGGGCACGAAGGAGAAGCTGGCGGCGGTGCGCGTGTTGCTCGATCCCGGACGGCTCGAGCACATCGACCTGGGGTGGGAGTTCAGCGGTGGGGAGCTGGCTGGCGCGTACGCGGCCCGCACCGCGTTCTACATGCGGGTGCGTGCCTTCATGCAGCGATACGACCTGTTGCTCACCCCGACGCTGCCGATCACGGCGTTCCCGGCCGGCCTTGACCATCCCGGCCGCGGCACCGCCCGCACCGAAGGGCTGTGCTGGCAGGCGTTCACGTATCCGTTCAACATGACCGGCCAGCCCGCTGCTACGGTGCCCTGCGGCCTCGCGCCGAACGGTCTGCCGGTCGGTCTCCAGATCGTCGGGCGCTGGCGCGCGGATGCGACCGTGCTCGCGGCCGCGAGGGCGTTCGAGCAGGCCCGCCCGTGGGCCCAGCTGGTGCCCGCCGAGAGCGGCGGCTAGGGGAGCAGCTCCCCGATCTGACCCGCCCCGCGGA
>JALYKF010000097.1 GCA_030774905.1 Chloroflexota bacterium | reverse complement strand
ACGTTGCCCTCGGGGTCCGCGAATCGGCCGATCGTCGGACCATCCGGCACGCCCACGTTCTCTAGGACAATGCGCCGTCGATCAGATCGAGCAGGTACGTCGTCCGCGCCCCGGCTTCAGCGACTTGGTCCGCGAGCGGCTGACCCGCCCACTGTTCCATCCGCGCCTGCCACGCCGGATCGAGGACCGCACCGAGCCAGCCGAGCATGAACACCCACCGGATCGCTGACAGCGCGTAGCCCTCGCGGACCGCGAGCTCATCGCCTTGCCACCCGCTCTCGCGCAGGCCGTCGAGATACGCATCGAGCGCGGCTGCAGCGAGCGCCGGCGTGTCGTGGCCATGCTCGGCGAACGCGACGCTCCCCATGACGAGATGGCCGACCTCGACGCCGACCGGTGCGATACCGACGTACGACCAGTCGATCGCGACGGTCTCACCGTTTCGATCGAAGAGGTTCTTTCGGAATGCATCGAGATGGCAGAGTGTCTGCGGTCGCGCGAGCAGGCGCGCGAGCACCGCGGCCCGCCCCGGCCAAACGCGACGGAGTCGGTCGCGCGCGTCGCTGGCGAAGCCGGCCCGGACGTACGGGTGCGCCCAGATCGCGTCGTTGTCGAGCACCAACTGGGCTCGGGAGCCGAACCCGGTCAAGAGCCAGGTCGAGAGCCACGTGCGCGTCAGCCACGCAGCGTCGAAGACGCCGGCCGGGAATGCGCCATTGAACCGGCCGAGATGGCGCGCTGCGAGCGCGTAGCGCCCGATGTCCCAGCGCGCGTCACCGACACCGAGATCCTCGAGCCAGAGCCAGCTGCCGTCCGACCGGCGATCGATCGCGAGCGCACGCGGGGCCGCGAAGCCGTGAGGTAGCCGCTCGAAGAGTCCTGACTCATACGCCCGCACCTCGCGATCCCACAGGTATGCGTCCTCGAGCTCTGCGCGACTCTCCGCGGGGAACCGCGCAAGCAGCACGTCGTACGCGGGCTGCAGCACCTTGAGGATGACCGACCAGTCGGAGCCGTCGCTCGCGGTCCCGCTGAGCCGGAAGATGCCGGCGGACAGCGCATTCGTCACTTGGTAGGAGAACGGGACGGTTAGCCACTCGCCGATCACGACATCCCGTCCGACGGCGCGCGCGACGATCGGCTCGACCGTCGCCGCATCGAGTGCGGCGACCTCGGCGGCCAGGTCCACGGCGGGAGGCTAGGCGGGGACCGCTTTCTTCGCGAGCTCCGCGCGCACGACCTTCGTCGCCTCGACCACGACCCTGCACTTCGCGATCGACTCGTCGACCGGCCGCGTCTTGAGGCCGCAGTCCGGATGCGGAAGGAGCTTGTCCGCGCTCACGTACCGCAGACCCTTCCGAATGCCTTCGGCCGCCTCGGCAACGGACTCGAGCTCATGGGTGTGGACATCGACGATGCCGATGGCCATCTCCTTGGTGAACGGCTGGCGGTCCATCAGGTCGAGCCAGCGGTACTCGTAGTTCGCCATCGCGAGATCGAGTTGGTCCACCGGTAGGTCGAGGATGCCCGGGTAGATCGCGGCGAAGTCGCCGTAGCAGATGTGCGAGATCGTCTTCGCCTTCAGGTTCTGGGTGACGATGCCCATCGCCTCGATCGCGATCTCGAGCTCCTCGGGCCGGGCGTGGATCGCAGGCTCATCGATCTGGATGTACTGCGCACCGGCCGCGTCGAGATCCTCGGCCTCCTGCCGCACGACCTCCGCGAGCGCGAGCGCGGCATCACGCCGCGTCGGGTACGCCTCGTTGTACGACCAGTCGAGCATCGTGTACGGACCGGTGAGCATGCCCTTCACCGGCTTCTGGGTGAGCGACTGCGCGTACTGGAACCACTCGACCGTCATCGGCTTCGGCCGCGCGAGCTTCCCCGAGATCACGGGCTTGTGGTAGTAGCGGTTGCCGTACGAGCGCACGAGCCCACCTTTGCTGTAGCCCTCCAGCAGGTCTGCGAAGTGCGCGACCATGTCGCCGCGGTACATCTCGCCGTCGACGAGGATGTCGAGCCCGATCTCCTCCTGGACCTTGATCCACTCCGCGGTCGCCTTGCGCTCGAGCTCGACGAGCTCGTCATGGCTCATCTTGCCCTTGCCGGTCGCGTTCCTGGCCTTCTGCAGGTAGTCGGGCTTCCCGAAGGATCCGACCGAGGTCGTGAGCAGGATGTTGTCAGCGGTCATGCCGGCACCCCTCCGCGCGCCGCTTCTGCGAGCGCTGCGAGCTTCTTGGTCGCCACGTCGTGAGGCAGGTATTCGAGCCCGGTCGTCGGCGCGAGCCAGAGGCTCTCGCTCGGCACGAGCTTCAAGGCTTCTTCGGCGAGCTTGCCCAGCTCGCTCACCGACTCGAGGCGCGTATTGCGCGCGTCCACGATCCCGAGCACGACGGTCTTTCCCTTGAAGACGTCGAGCCGGCGCAGGGCGGTCGTCTCGCGCGAGCGCACGTCGACCCCGACCTGGGCCACCGGGAATGACGCGAGCGTCTCGAGGATCCGGTCGGATGGGAAGAAGTACGCCTGGATCGCGATGGGGACCCCGGTCGCGGCGATCCGGCGGTACGCCTCGCGCGCGAGCTCGATGTGCTGCGGGTCGAAGACGAGGCCTGGATCCTCCACGTCGACGAGCGTCGCCCCGGCGGCGCCGAGGCCCTTCACGTCGGCGGCGATGGCATCGGCGACCGCGAGGACACGGTCCTCCAGCGACTTGTAGTGCTTGTCGATCGCAAGCGTGGCGAACGTGATCGGTCCGGCGACGGCGGCCTTGAGCTCGCGGGTCGCGATCGACTTCGCGTACGTGAACGCCTTCACGAGGGTCTGCCCGTCGCTGGAGATCGGACCCTCGATCGTCGGCTGCCGGAAGTACGTGTTGTTGTCGTAGAACCGCTCGAGCGGTCCGCGCTTCACGCCCTTCCAGGCGCTCGCGCACGGGGCGAGGAGATCATCCCAGCGGATCTGCCCGTCGTTGATGACATCGATGCCCGCTGCTTCGAGCTCGCCGATCGCGCTCCGGGTCACGGTGTCGTAGACCGCGTCCAGGTCGCGATCCGTGAGCTCGCCGCGGTCTTGCTTGTGAAGCGCCTGCCGAAGCTCCTGCCCGCCGGGCTGGTCGCTGATCTTGGGGAATGCGCCGATCACTGTGGTCTTCACGCTGTCGCTACCTCTTTCACTGTCGGTCGTGGGAGCAGGCCGGCGCCCCGCACGACGAGCGGGATCGCTTCCGGCCATTCGATCGCGTAGAGATGCACGCCGTTCACGCCCGGGAGCGCACGGAGCGAACTCACCGTCTCGACGGCGATCGCGATGCCCTCGGCCTCGCCGTCTTCCGCCGCGCGCACGCGGCTGCGGACCGCCTCGGAGAGCTCGATACCGGGAACCCGCGAAAGTCGATCGGCCTGGTCCGCGGAGCGAAGCACGAGCACGCCCGCGAGGACGGCGATGTCCTGATCGCGCCGCCGGAGCTCGGTGAGCCACTGGCTGAACGCCGCAACGTCGAACACCGGCTGCGTCTGGATGAATTGCGCACCAGCGGCGATCTTCTCGATGGTCCGGTCGACATCCTTCGCGGCGGCCGGCGACGCCGTCGCGCCAATGAAGTACCGCGGCGCGTGCTTGATCTCGTCGCCGTTGAGCAGCTTGCCGTCCCGCAGCGAGGCCGCGGTGCGCACGAGGTCGATGCCGCTGAGGTCCTGCACGTTCACGGCATCGGGGTGATTGCCGTATTTCGGATCGTCGCCGCTCATGAACAGGAAGTTACGGAGCCCGAGCGCCGCGGCACCGAGGAGATCGGCCTGGATGGCGATGCGATTCCGATCGCGCCCGGTGACCTGCACGATCGGCTCGACGCCAGCGTCGCGGATGAGGAGCGCCGCTGGGATCGCGGCCATCGCGACGTTCGCGCGGTTGCTGTCCGTCACGTTCACCGCGTCGACCGCACCCTTGAGCACTTCCGCGCGGCGGCGAACGACCGACGCGGCGGCGCTCTTTGGTGGATTCAGCTCAGCGGTGACGACGAACTCGCCCTGACGGAGCAGCGACGCGAGCGATGCCAAAGGCCATGACTCCTTTCATCTTTCCTTGATTCCAAGGACGGAAGTGGCACCGCAGCGGGGCTCCGCCGGTTGCCGAGGCGTCAACGGGCCGTTCCCTCAGCCTCTCTGGATGAAAGCGCGAGGGACGAAATGTACCACGTAAACTGGCCGCATTCCCATGAATGACCGGCTCGTCGAGCGGACGCTACGCGCCTTCAGCGACGACCTCGCGTCAGCGGCCGCCGTGCCCGGCGGCGGGAGCGCCGCCGCGTACAGCGGAGCGATGGGCGCCGCGCTGGCCGCGATGGTCGGGCGGATCGCGGAGCGCAAGGAGAGCAGCGAAGCGACCGCGACGCTCATCGCCGAGGCCGACAACCTCCGAGCCGACTTCATCCGCCTCGTCGACGACGACAGCGCCGCCTATGCACGCGTGAGCGAGGCGATGAAGCTGCCGAAGGCCAGCACCGAGGAGAAGAAGGTCCGTGCCGAGCGCATGCAGTCGGCGCTGCTCGCGGCATCTCGGGTCCCGCTCGAGATCGCGAAGACGAGCCGCCGGCTGCTGGACCTGTGCGAGCGCACCGTGGAACGCGCGGCGAGCGCGACGGTCAGCGACGTCGGCGTCGGCGCACTCCTCGCCGAGACCGCACTGCGTGGCGCGGCGCTGAACGTGATGATCAATCTCGCGTCGGTCAAGGACGCCGCGCAGGTGAAGGCGCTGTCAGAAGATCTCGACCTCGCCGTCGATGGCGCAGACGCGCAGCGGAAGCGCATCACCGACTTCGTGGAATCGCGGATCGCGCGCTAATGGCGCGGCTGCTCCACGGGCGGCCACTCGCGGAGAAGATCAAGAAGGACACCCGGGACCGCGCCGACGCACTCGCTCGGAAGATCCAGCCGAGGCTCGCGATCGTCGGGCTCGGCGGCGACCCGGCCGCGCATTCGTACGTGCAGCGCCTGCAGGGCAGCGCCGCCGACTCAGGGATCGAGACCGTCGGCGGGTTCATGCCCCGCGAGACGACGGAGCAGCAGCTCATCGCCCACCTCGAACAGCTGTCGATGGACCGGAGCGTGAACGGCATCCTCCTGTTGACGCCGCTTCCCGGCGCGCTCGATGAGGCGCATGTCATCGACCACATCGCGATCGCGAAGGACGTCGAAGGCATGCATCCGTTCAACATGGGATTCCTCGCAGACGGCCGGCCGCGCTTCGTCCCGTCGACCGCAGCCGCGGTAGTGGAGCTGTTGAAGTTCTACGACGTGCCGCTCGAAGGCGCGCACGCGGTCATCGTCGGGCGCAGCACCGTGATCGGCCGGCCTGCGGCGTACCTGCTGCTCGCGGAGAACGCGACGGTCACGATCGCCCACCGGCGGACGAAGTCGTTGGAGAAGCTCACGCAGATGGCCGACATCGTCGTCGTTGGCGTCGGTCGTCCGTCGTTCTTGACCGGCGCGATGGTGAAGCCGGGCGCCACCGTGATCGACGCCGGGATCAACATGACGCCGAACGGCCTCGCCGGAGACGTAGAGCTCGAGAGCGTCGCCGCCGTCGCCGGCGCGCTGAGTCCGGTGCCCGGCGGCCTTGGTGCGGTGACGGCGGCGCTGCTGCTACGGAATGTGTTGACCGCGACGGAGCGTCAGACGAGCTAGCCGACCAAACCCGGAGCGATGTCGGCTACCAGCCGCGACGCCGACGCGATGAACGCGAGCACGATCAGACGCAGCATGTTCGGTCCTCCCCTACTTGTTCCGTTCGGCCTTGTACGCGAGTCGAGAGTATTTCAGAGCCTCCTCGGCTAGTCCGTTTTCGGCCAGGATCTCGCTGAGTTCGCTGTACAGCTCCGAGTAGGCCAGGCCGTGCGCCCGCGCTGCGCCTGCTGCGGCTTCGCGCAGGATGTCCGCCGCGCGCGTGGGCTCGGTCCGTCTTAGAACCTTCCCCAGGTTCATCTGGGTCGTGAGCCGCAGCAATGGATCGTCGCCGTGGACGGCGTCGTCCCGCGCCTGGGTTGCCAAGGCCACGGCTTCACCGGTCTTGCCGTCCTCGGCCCACAGGACGGCTTGGTAGCTGGCGATCTCGATCGCCAGTTCGTTCGAGCCCGACACTCTGGCCTCAGCGAGTGCGCTGGTCAGCAGTTCGTCGGCCTTCGTGCGCTGACCGAGCGACTTCAATGAAAGTGCAGCACGCAACCGGCTCTCTACCGCCCGGAACTTGTTGTTTATCGCTTCGAACAGCGCTTCGCTCTTGCGCAGGTAGGAGACAGCGGCCTCGAAGTCTCCCAACTTCGAGTACGACATCCCCATTCCGGCAAATAGCCCGGCCTGCCAGCGGAGATCTCCGACATCAGCGCCTTCGCGCGCTGCGCGATCGAATTGCTGAGCAGCGGCTCGGTAATCGCCGCGCATGTAGAAGCTGACGCCCAGGTTGTAGAGCGTGTGAATCTTAAGAAGGGGGTCCTTTACGTCACTCTTGGACATGTAGGCGAGCGCGCCTTCCAGCTCCTGCTGCCCTTCGGCATAAGACCTCATCTCATTGAGGGCCGTTCCTAATTGGGAGCGCGTTCGCGCGATCTCATCGATGTCGTCATGCGCTTTGAAGAAGCGCAGTGCCTCGTTCAGGATCGCGACCGCCTCGGGCGGCCGGCGCGCTTGGATCAACGCTCGACCCAAAGAACGCTGCAGAGTTGCCCGTTCGCGTGGCGTCGCCGTGCGTTGAAGCAGGGAGTCGATCACATCGATCGCCTCTGAAGCCTTGCCCTGCGAGATCAACTGCCCGACCCGAGCGACTTCGGCCGAATACTCGAGCCGGCGCCGCACAGCATCTGCGTCGTCGAGAAAGTACGAAGCGGGTTTGCCCAGCTTCGTGGCCATGAATTCGAGCGACTTCATCGCCGGACGGACTTTGCCCAGCTCGATCGCGCTCACATACGCGCGCGTGAAGTGCGGCGCTCCGAGCTGCGCCTGGCTTAACCCCGCATCAGTGCGCGCTTGGCGGATCCGATCGCCGATCTGTCCGAGCGCGGCAGAGACGGGCGCCGGCCGACGAATGCGGGTGCGGACCTGGGGCACGCGCGCGACGATAGGAGCGGTCCGCTACCGCGTCAATAGAGAATCGACAGCCTGCTAGAGCCGGACGACGGGCGGGTTGGCGGGATCGTCGAAATGCTGCGTGTCGATGAATCGGACGCGGCCGCGGGCCTCGTCGAGCAGGACCGAGTGGGTCCGCACCCCGCGCGGGAAGAACCGCACGCCGCGGAGCATCTCGCCGTCGGTCACGCCGGTCGCCACGAACCGAATGTCGCTGCCGCTCGCAAGATCCTCGGTCCGATAGATCCGCGATTCGTCGCTAATGCCCATCTTCGTCGCCCGGGCGCGCTCCTCGTCGCTGCGGAACTTCAACCGGCCCAGGATCTCGCCACCGAGGCACCGCAGCGCGGCCGCGGCCAGCACGCCCTCAGGCGCGCCACCGGTTCCAATGACCATGTGGACCGCGGTGCCGGAGACGGCGACGGACATCGCGGCCATCAGGTCACCGTCCTCGATGAGCTTGATGCGCGCACCCGCGTCGCGGACCTCCTGGATCAGCTTCGCGTGCCGTTCGCGATCGAGGATGACGACCGTGAGGTCATCGATCTCCCGGTTCA
>JALYKF010000096.1 GCA_030774905.1 Chloroflexota bacterium | reverse complement strand
CGTGCGCGCCGGCCTGCGCGGCGCCGAGCTTGCCGACGCGTTGCGGTCCCTCCTCGGCGCGGAGAAGGTGCTCTGGGCGCGCGAGGATCTCCTCCTCTACGAATACGACGGGGCGATCGACATCGCGACGCCGGACGCGGTGGTCCTGCCCAACGAGACGGCGGACGTCGCGAAGCTGGCGCGCTTCTGCGCCGAGCACGCCGTGCCGCTCGTGCCGCGCGGCGCGGGCACCGGCCTATCGGGCGGGGCGATACCGGTCGAAGGCGGCGTCGTCATCTCGTTCGCGCGCATGGCACGGATCCTCGAGATCGACGTCCCGAACCTGCGCGCGGTCGTGCAGCCCGGTCTCGTGAACCTGCACCTGTCGACGGCCGCGGCTCCGAGCGGCCTGTACTTCGTGCCGGATCCGTCCAGCCAGAAAGCGTGCACCCTGGGCGGCAACGTCGCCGAGAACTCAGGTGGGCCCCACACGCTGGCGTACGGCGTGACCACGAACCATGTCACGGGGCTCGAGATCGTCCTCTCCGACGGCACGATCGTTCGGCTCGGCGGGAAGGCCCTCGACGGGCCGGGATACGACCTTGTCGGCACGTTCGTGGGATCCGAGGGCACGCTCGGGATCGTGACGGAGATCACCGTGAAGCTCACGCCGCTGCCGGAGGACAAGCGCACCCTGATGGCCGCGTTCCCGACCATGGACGACGCGTCGAACACGGTCTCCGCGATCATCGGCGCGGGCATCGTGCCGAGCGCGATGGAGATGATGGACCAGCTCTCGACGCAGGCCGTCGAGGCATCCGTCGGGGCGGGCTACCCGCTGGATGCCGGCGGCATCCTGCTCCTCGAGGTCGACGGCGTTCGCGACGGGCTCGACGATCTGCTCGATCGCATCCAGACGATCTGCCGCGCATCGCACGCGCAGGAGCTGCGGGTCGCGACGACGGCGCTCGAGCGCGACAAGCTCTGGGCCGGTCGCAAGGGCGCGTTCGCGGCGATGGGCCGCCTGGCCTCGGATTACTACGTGCAGGACGGGGTGATCCCGCGGACGAAGCTGCCGCAGGTGCTGCGTCACGTCATCGACGTCGGCGAGCGCTACGGCCTGCGCATCGCGAACGTGTTCCACGCGGGCGACGGGAACCTCCATCCGCTGATCATGTTCGACGGCTCCAAGGGACCCCTGGAGGTCGAGCGGGTAAAGGCCGCCGGACGCGAGATCCTGGAGATGTGCATCGACGTGGGCGGGTCCATCACCGGAGAGCACGGAGTCGGCATGGAGAAGAACTGCTACATGCCACTGCAGTACTCGCCGGTCGACATGGCGGTCATGCGCCGGGTGAAGGACGCGTTCGACCCGCTCGGCCTCGCGAACCCGGGCAAGATCTTCCCCACTCCGGGCAAGTGCAAGGAGTTCTCACTGAATGCGGCGCGCTGAGCGTCCCGCCAGCGCGGAGGCGTGCGCCGAGCTGCTGCGCGCCTGCGCCGGCGAGCGGCACACCGTGCGCGTCCGCGGCGGCGGCACGAAGGACCACCAGGGACCGCGGCGCGATACGGACGTGGTCCTTGAGACCGGCGCGCTCGATGGCATCGTCGATCACGTGCCCGAGGACCTGACGGTCACCGTCCGCGCGGGCACGCCGTTCGGGGCGCTCCGCGAGTCCCTGCGCGCGCACGGCCAGTTCCTGCCCCTCGATCCACCGCATGTCGATCGCGGCGCGACGGTCGGCGGGATCATCGCCGCGAACAGCGAGGGCTTCGGCCGGTATCGCTACGGCGGGGTACGCGACCTCCTCCTCGGCATCCGCGCCGCACTGCCCGACGGCACGGTCGCGCGGGCCGGCGGCCGCGTGGTCAAGAACGTCGCCGGGTACGACCTCAACAAGCTCTTCATCGGTTCGCTCGGCACCCTCGGGGTGGTCGTCGAGGCCACGTTCAAGATCCTCCCGATCCCGCCCGTGACACGCGCGGCGAGCGCAACGTTCGCGTCCGCGGGCGAGGCCTTCGCAGCGGCCGACGCGCTCGTGCGGACCTCGCTCCGGCCGATCGCCACCGTCGTCGAGCGCACGGCCGAACGGCGCTGGCGGCTGGTGCTCGCGGCCGCGGGCGAGGCCGCGCCCGTAGAGCGCGCGATGACCGAGCTCGCGCGCGTGGCGGGCGCGCGTGGCGCGACGCCCGAGGCGCACGACGACGTCGAGCAGCTGCTCGGTCCGCTGCGTGAGCTCGTGGACCAGACCACCCGCGGCAGCGTGGTCCGCGTGGCGTTGCCGCTCTCCGCACAAGCCGCGTTCGCGGAGTCGGCCGTCCGCAGCGATCGTGACGCGCGGATCGTCGCGGACGCAGCGAGCGGGATCGCGCTCGTGCAGCTGCGCGAGGAGGCGGCCGTCGATGGCCTGCTGGCCGGCGCACGCGTGCTCGGCGGCAGTGGGCGCATCGAGCGCACGA
>JALYKF010000095.1 GCA_030774905.1 Chloroflexota bacterium | reverse complement strand
CGTCTCGTACGGATCGTTCGCCGTCGGGCTCGGCACGATCAGCCTGCAGCTCATCGTGGTGGTGCTGATCTCCGCGCTGCTGCGGGATCGGCTCTCGCATCAGGGCTGGCTCGCGATCCATCGTCTCGCGTACGTCGCGTTCGTGGCGGCGTTCGCCCACGGCCTGCTCGCGGGAACGGATCTCGCGCAGCCCATCCTCACCGCGCTCGCGTGGGTCGTGGCCGCGGTCGTCGTGATCGTCGGGCTCCGGCGACTCACCGCGTCGCGTGCGCGTCAGTCGCCGGCGCGCTCCACGACCGTCGCGATCCCCTGACCGACGCCGATGCACATCGTCGCGAGAGCGTAGCGGGCGCCGGTCCGGCGTAACTGCAGGGCCGCAGTGCCGGCGAGCCGAGCGCCGCTCGCGCCGAGCGGGTGGCCGAAGGCGATCGCCCCGCCATTCGGGTTGAGCTTCCCCTCATCACGCCATTCGATCCCGAGCTCGGCGCAGCACGCGACGACCTGACTCGCGAACGCCTCGTTCAGCTCAACGATGGCCATGTCCTCGACGCGCAGACCCGCTCGCTTCAGCGCTTTGCGCGTGGCAGAGATCGGACCGAGGCCCATCTCGTCGGGCCGCACGCCCGCGACGCCGGTGCTGACCACGCGTGCGAGGGGGGTCAGGCCCAGCGACTTCGCGCGCTCGCCAGACGCGACGACGAGCGCGGATGCGCCATCGTTGATGCCGGAGCTGTTCCCCGCGGTGACGGTGCCGTTGTCGGCGAACGCGGGCTTCAGCTTGGCGAGCGCCTCGAGCGTGCTGCCGCTGCGGGGATGCTCGTCGCGGTCGACGACGGCCGCCTGACCGTTCGGCTGCGGCACGCTCGTCGCGACGATCTCCTCCGCGACCACGCCGCCCGTGATCGCGCGCTCGGCCTTCTGCTGGCTCAGGAGCGCGAGACAGTCCTGGTCGGCGCGCGACACGGTGCGACGCTGCGCGACGTTCTCGGCGGTCTGGCCGAGGGTGACGGTGTGCCCGTCCGCGACGAGCTGCGGATGCGCGAACCGCCAGCCGATGGTGCTGTCAGCCGACTCGGGCGTTCCGCGCGGGTACGCCGTGTCCGGCTTCAGCGTGACGATGGGCGCGCGGGTCATGCTCTCCACGCCGCCGGCGATGAACAGCTCGCCCTGCCCGCTCCAGATCGCCTCGGCCGCGCTGTTCAGGGCCTGCAGGCTGGAACCGCACAGCCGGTTCACGGTCTGCGCCGGGACCTCGACCGGGAATCCGGCCAGGAGCGTGGCCATCCGCGCGACGTTGCGGTTGTCCTCGCCCGCCTGATTCGCGGTGCCAAGGATGACGTCGTCAACATCGGCGGGGTCGATCCCGCTCCGCTCGACGACCGCGCGCAGGACGTGGGCGGCCATCGCGTCCGGTCGCAGCCCCGCGAGCACGCCGCCGTAGCGTCCGAACGGCGTACGGACATAGGCGCAGATGAAGGCGTCGCGCGCACCGCGGGACCCCTCGTCGATCATCGCCGGGTGAGTCTAGGGAACGAGCCGCGTCAGTAGACTCGCGCCATGACCGAGGAGCGCAAGCTAGTCACGGTCCTGTTCGCCGACATCGTGGGCTCGACGGCGATCGGCGCGAGCCACGATCCGGAGGTCGTCCGCCGCACGCTGTCGCGCGCGTTCGCGGAGGTCCGGCAGGTCCTCGAGACGCACGGTGGCACGGTGGAGAAGTTCATCGGCGACGCGGTCATGGCCATCTTCGGCATCCCCCTCACCCACGACGATGACGCTGATCGGGCGGTCCGCGCGGCCTTCACGTTGCGCGAGCGGATCGCCGCGCTGAACGCGAACGGCCGGTTCGCGCTCGAGCTGCGCATCGGCGTCAACAGCGGCCAGGTCGTCACCGGCGACGCCGGCGAGACGCTCGTGACCGGCGACGCGGTGAACGCCGGCGCCCGACTCCAGGCGGCGGCCGCGCCGAACGAGATCCTCGTCGGCGCGCTCACCCACCAGCTCACCCAAGGCGCTGTGC
>JALYKF010000094.1 GCA_030774905.1 Chloroflexota bacterium | reverse complement strand
ACTTGTTCTCGAGCCACTCGCGGGCGAACGCGTTCGGCACGCCGATGCAGAAGACGTCGTCCTCTTCGCTGACGACGTACGTTTCTTTGAACCACGTGTCGTAGTTGGCTTTCGGCATCGCGAGCTGCAGCTCGCCGAGGGCGGCGCGCCACAGCTCCTTGAGATTGGTGCGGGTCTCTGCTCCCAGCTGCGAGTCAGACGTCACGGATGCTCCCCACTCAGATGCGCGCGATGGTCACAACCTAGTCCGCATGGATCGTGTTGCGGAGCGCGATGCTCGTCCCTCGATATGGCTCCCCTGGAAGCCCGCGAACTATACCCCCGCCTCGGAACGTGCGGCAAGGCAAGGAATGGATACGAGCAGGCTGCTAGACTTTCGATCACAACTCCGACGTGATCCGCGTGAGCATTTTCGAGAAGGGACCCGATCGTGAAGCGTACCTACCAGCCCAAGACCCGTCGCCGCGCGCGTGTTCACGGATTTCGTGCGCGCATGAAGACGACGGGAGGCCGCAAGGTCCTCGCGACGCGTCGCGCGCGCGGTCGCAAGCGACTCACAGTCGTCTAAACGGACTAGATGCACGCCGCGAGGCTGCGGCGAGGGGAAGACATCGCGCGCGTCCGGGCGGAAGGTGTTGCGCGCAATGACAAGCTGTTCTCTCTCCGGGCTCTACCGACCGATCACCACACCGTGCGCGTCGCGGTCGCATCGTCGCGCGCCGTCGGCGGCGCGGTGCAGCGCAATCGGGCGCGGCGCCGGGTTCGCGAGGCCGTCCGCGTCGCCCTCATGTCCCGCACCGTGCCGGCGGCAGGCGTCGATCTCGTGCTGATCGTGCGCCCGGCGTCGCTCGACGCGGCTGCGGTCGACATCCGTGGCGCCGTCGACCGGCAGCTGGGCGCGGTGCTCGGATGAACGGCGCGCTCATTGCCGCGCTCCGGTTCTACAAGGCGAAGATCAGCCCGTCCCTGCCGCCGGCCTGCCGGTACACGCCGACGTGCTCCGAATATGCGATCGAGGCCGTCGAGCGCTACGGCGCGTGGCGCGGCTCGATCATGGCCATCCGCCGCGTGATCTCCTGCAACCCCTTCGCGCGCGGCGGGTACGACCCCGTCCCGCAGCGGGCCGGGCGCTAGATGCTCGAGTTCATCGCCCCGTACTGGAATTTCCTGCTCGTCCACCCGCTCATCTCGCTCCTCGTCGCGGCGTACGACCTGATCCACGACTTCGGCTTCGCGATCGTGGCGGTGACGGTCGCCATCCGGCTCGCGCTGTACCCGCTCTTCAAGATCCAGATCCGCAACCAGCGCGCGATGCAGGAGCTCTCACCGGCGATGGCCGAGCTGAAGGCCAAGTACGGCACCGACAAACAGCGTCTCGGGCAGGAGCAGATGAAGCTGTACCAGGAGCGCGGCTACAACCCGGCGATGGGCTGCCTGCCGATCCTCCTGCAGATGCCGTTGCTGCTCGCCATGTACGCGGCGTTCACCCAGGCCCCCCTTCTCACCGGGAACAGCTTGAAGGACATCCTCATCCCGTTCGTGCCGAACCCGCTGAGCGGCGACCAGACCCTCGACCTCGCGGCCCACTGGCTGCCCTGGATGACCGAGGGGCTCGGCGCGCCGGATCCGCTCCGGATCCTCCCGATCCTCGCGGGCGCGACGCAGCTCATCTCGTCCGTCATGTTCCAGCCGACCGTCCAGCCCAAGATCGTCGACCCGCAGCAAAAGATGATGCAGTCGATGCAGTACTACTTCCCCCTGCTCACGGTGTTCATCGCCTGGAGCCTGCCGGCCGGACTCGCCCTGTACTGGGTCACCACGACCGTGTTCGGCATCGTGCAGCAGTACTTCGTGAGCGGCTGGGGGCAGCTCCCGCGGTTCCTGCCGTTCCTCAAGAACATCCCATCGCCCGCTGACCGCACGCTCGCGGCGCGGCAGCAGGCGGCGCTCGAAGAAGAGCGCCGCGACATGGCGGCGATGCCGAAGGCCGCGGTCACGTCGAACGGTCCCGGCTCGAGTGGCGGCCACAACACGCGCGAGGCCCGCCGCCAGCGCAACCGCAACAAGAGGAAGTAATTCGGGCGTGCTCGTCCAATCGGGCGATGCACGCAAGGGGGGACGCGATGCCGCTTCGTGGTGAGGAGTTCACCGGTCGGACCGTCGAGGAGGCGATCGAGCGCGGGTTGCTCGACCTCGGGCGCAAGCGCTCGGATGTCGACATCGAGATCCTCGAGCGCGGGAAGCCCGCGAACATGCTCGGCATGGGCGGCGTCGACGCCCGGGTGCTGCTGTCGTTCACCGAGGAGGAGCGACCTCAAGAGCCCGAGCCCGTCGTGGACGAGCGCGACGTGCCCCGCCGGCCCGACGCCGTGCGCGCGGCCGCGGAGCGCGCGAAGGACGAAGCCGAGGACGCGGCGCCGATCCTCGCTGAGGAGCTCGCGCTCGGGCTGACCGTGCTCAAGGCGCTGCTCGAGAAGATGGACGTCGAGGCCGAGGTCACGCTCGACGATCGTCCGGGCATGGAAGGGCTCAACGTCGAGGGCGCGGAGCTCGGCGCGCTCATCGGCCGCGGCGGCGAGAACCTCGTCGCGCTGCAGCAGATCGTCTCCGCGATCGCGTCCAAGTCGGTCGGCCGCCCGGTCCACATCCCCGTTGACGTCGAGGGATACCGCCGGCGGCGGGAGGACCAGCTTCGCGAGATCGCCCGCCGCGTCGCCAGCCGCGTACAGACCACCGGCCAGGCCGTGACGCTCGAGCCGATGCTCGCCTTCGAGCGGCGCATCGTGCACCTCGCGGTGCAGGAGCAGCCGGGCATCAAGACCGAGTCGGTGGGGATGGACCCCAACCGCCGGGTCGTCATCAGCTCGACCGCGCCGGGTGCTCGCGGCCCGGTCGCTTTCCGTCCAGCCCGGCCCGGCGGCTTCCGCGACGGTCCGCGGCCCGGTCCAGGCGGCGGTCCCGGCGGCTACCCGGCCCGCAGGCCGTACCCGCCGCGACCCGGCGGGGTCCGGCCGCCGCGACCCGGAGGAGATGGACCAGCTCAGTGACCGTTCGCCCGCCCGCTCGGGCGAACGTCGAGTGCGACACATGTGCGGACATTGCCACCGAAAAGGGGGCGACGACCGCACACCCGCACCGTTAATTTTCGGGTGATGCCGAGCGGCGATCGCAACTGGTCCGCGGAACGGGTCCGCAGCAACTTCCGCATCGACGCCTTCTCAGGGGTCATGGCCGGCGTCTACCTCGGCGTCACCGTGGCGTTCTTGCCGGTGGTCGTCCGGCGGATGGGTGGATCGACCGAGGACGTCGCCCTCGTCGTCGCGGGGCCATTCATCGGACATCTCTTCTCGCCGCTGTTCGGCTTCCTGCTCGCCAAATTCCGGCCAGTGACGATCACCGCCGTCACGGCCACGCTCTCGCGCTCGATCTTCCTGGTCGGCGTGCTCGTCGCGGCGACACCGTTCGCGCTCGCGTTCGTGTCGGTGACGATGTGGATCATCGCCGTCGCGAACATGGCGTCGTACGCGACGCTGATGCAGGGCATCTATCCGGACTCGGAGCGCGCCTCGGCCATGGGCAAGGTGCGCATTGGCGCGTCGATCGCGAGCATCGCGAGCGCGACGCTGGCCGGCCTGTTCATCGACAGCGTCCCGGCGACCATCGTCTTCGCCGGCGCGGCGCTGCTGTCACTCCCCGGCGCGATCGCCTTCGGACGCATCCGCCACGATCCGCCGGCGGTCCTGCCGGTGCGCCATCGCCCGTCGCGCATCGCGCGGGACGTCTGGCGCGATCACCGCTATCGCCGGCTCCTCATCTCGTTCACGATCTTCGGCTTCGGGAACCTGATGAACGCAGCCCTCTTTCCGATCCTGCTGGTGGACCACTTCAACGCGCCGAACAGCTTCGTCGGATTCATGACCGCCCTGCAGGCCGGCAGCGCGGTCATCGCGTACTTCGTGTGGGGCCGGTTCATCGACCGCGGCAGCTCGCTGCGGATGACGGTGATCAACACCGCGCTCGTGCTGCTCATGCCGCTCGGCTACCTCCTCGCGCCCAGCACGCTGTTCCTGATCCCGGTCGCGATCGTGGCCGGCATCACGAACGCCGGCGGGGACATCACCTTCTTCACGAACATCGTGCAGCTCGCGCCACCCGGGCGCGTCGGCGACTACGCCGTCGCGCAGAGCTCGCTCATGGGCGTGCGCGGGACCATCGCCCCGTTCGCCGCGAGCTTTCTGCTCACCGCATTCCCCGCGCAGACGGTCATGGTGTTCGCGATGGGACTGATGGTGGCCGGGCTGGTCGTGATGGACCGCGCTGTGCGTTTGGCGACCGCCGCGCCGACCCTGGTGCTCGAGGTCGCTCCCGCGTAGTCGCACACTGGTGGGGTGATCCGCCGGGCGCTGGCGCTCGTCGTCCTCCTCGCCGGATGCTCCGGCTCCCCCGCCGCGTCGCCGGCGCTGAGCCCGAGTGCCACCCCGTTCGCCACACCGTCGGTGGCCGTCGCGAGCCCGACGCGGACCGCACCTGCGGCCGTCGCGTCACCCACCGCCACGCCGATCGCGCTGCCGAGCTTCGCGCTGCTCTCCGCGCCGTCGGGCACGGTGGTGTGGGCCCTCGTCGCCGCGACGCGGCTCTTCCGCAGCACCGATCGGGGCGACACCTGGACCGAGCGCCCGCTGCCAGCCCCGGCCCCGGATCCGGACATCGCGTTCGTCAGTGACACGGAGGGCTGGGCCGTGTTGCGCGGCGCGGCGGCCGCGCAGTGTGGGCAGCAATCCCTCGCGCTTTCGCATACCGCCGATGCCGGGACGACGTGGCAGGCGCAGGTACCGACGGGCATCGCGCCCGCGCAGTGCAAGGAGGCGCTCTCGTTCCCGGACGCGCAGCACGGATTCCTCTCCGCGTGGGATCCAAACAGCGCGCCGGTCATCTACCGCACGACGGACGGCGGCCGCACCTGGAGCGCTTCGCGTCCGCTGCCTGACCCGCCCGGATTCACGACGACCGCGGCGGGCTTCGCGCTGCGCGCTGGCCCGGTCAAAGCGTTCGCTCAAGCGCTCCTTGTCGAGGCGGTGGGCCAGACCACCTCCGGCCAGCGGCGCTACGTCTTCATTTCGGGCGATGCTGGTGCGACCTGGATGCATGTCGCAGACGCCCCCGATCCGGACAGCAGCGTGGTGTTCGTGACCGGATCACGGTGGTTCCAGCGGTTGGCGGGCGCGGTGTCGAAGGAGACCAGCGACAGCGGAGCGACGTGGCACGCGCTCACCACCGACTACCAGCAGGCCGCACCGGTCGCGCCGACGATCGTGTTCGGTGATGCGCAGACCGGCTACGCCACGGTCCGCGGCGCGATCCAGCGCACGATCGATGGCGGCGCACACTGGACCCAGCTGCACACACCCGGGACCTAGCGGAGCGGGATCCCCGCGGCGGCGATCGCCGTGGCGAATCGGTCGGCGATGAGCGCGTACCCCGCATCGGATGGATGGAAGCCGTCGCCCGAGACGGTCATCGTGCTCACGAGCGCCGCGGATCCGGTGAACAGATCGACGGCGGTCACGCGGCCGGCAAAGAGGACCGTCAGCGTCTGGATCGCCGCGTTGTAGGCGTTGATCTTGGCGAGAAGCGCCGATTGATCGGTGCCCGCGTACGCCGGGACGGTTCGGAGGTCCGGGACGGTGCCGACGAAGATGCGCGCATCGGTCTTCAAGATGAGCGGCTCGAGGACCGCCCGAAGCGCAGCGGCGTACTCGGTCGACGGGACACCGGCATTGAGATCGTTCACGGCGAGCCACACCGTGACGAGCTGCGGACGCAGACCGGCCGCGGCCGGTGTCTGCTCACGCGCAGCCTGCGCCGCCTGCGACCCGGACACAGCGGCATTCACGTAGTCGCTGCCGGCCGGGAGGCGTGCGGCGATCCGCGCCGGCCACGATCCGGTGCGCGGATCGGCGGCGCCGACGCCGACGGCATCGGACGCGCCGATCGCCACGTAGCGGAATGCGGGAGTGGGCCGCGCTGGAGTGATCGTCGGAGCGGTCGTCGTGACGAACAGTGTGGGCGTGGGCGTCCGAGCGGGCGTGCTCCGGCCGGCCGATCCGCACCCGACGAGCGTGAGCACGACCAGGAACAGCACCCTCGTCATCGACCGAGGGTAGCGATAGAATTAGCTTGTTCCTGAAAGGGACTACGGGGATGCGTGGTTTCGACAGGGCAGGCGAACGTATCGCTGCGCGCCGAGGAACGCCGTTCCTCCTCGTAAATCCGAACGGCGCCAGGTAACTGGCAACACCTCTTACGCCCTCGCTGCCTAGTCAGTGAGCGTCCTCCCGGTCTCCGCCCCGCGGACCGGGAAGGGCGTCATTCGCGGGGCTGCGGTCCGCCGATCGCCCGGTAGGCGGACCAAAGATCACGGGCTGGCGGGACCGGAAGCGAGCCAGTGCGCGTCCGGGACCGTGAGACAACAAACCGCTGGCTACGCTCGTAGACGCGATACGGTCAAGGGCCTTGGACGGGGAGTTCGACCCTCCCCCATCTCCACTCGTTGAACGGGGCACGGCGGCCGCCGGCGAAGCCGGCGCCGCCGCACGGACGGACGGACGCTTCCGTGCGGACGGGGCCCCCACTAGGTCGAGCCGAGCAGCTCCTCGCAGGCAAGGCGCACGGCTTCGGGCGCTGCCTCGAGCCGGCCGATCAGAATCGTCATGCAGTCGAAGAGGTGATCCTCACCCGGGCGCGGTAGCGCGCCATCGTCGCGGCGGAACGACTCGCGTGCGTCATCGAACGCATGCGGCGCCGTCGCGCGTTCGGTGCTGCCATACCCCCTCTACGCCCTCTCGCGTGGCGAGCTCTTCCTCGTGACGAACCCGTACCTCCCGGGATCAGCTCTGCGGGCCGCGCGTCGCGTCGTGCGACGAGATCGTGAGCGCCCGCCCGCCCTACGCCAACGCGGTTGCGCGCCCGGGAGCGATCGCCGAGCGCTGACGCGGACCTCGCGTCACCCGAGCGCGCCGAGGGCGGCCGTTGCAGCCG
>JALYKF010000093.1 GCA_030774905.1 Chloroflexota bacterium | reverse complement strand
GTCGGTCGCGGTGTTGTCGCTCACCGACATCATCAGGACCGACAGATCGCGCAGGGTCGGATTCAGTCCCTCATCCAGGTACTGCAGGACGCCGGAGCCCGCGACCTTCGTATCGTCGCGGTAGGTGCTGCGCTCGGACAGATCGATCCGGCCCGCGATCGCGTCCTCGTAGAGCGTCACGAGCAGCGGCAGCTTGATCACGGATGCCGTCGGGAAGAGCTCGTCCTCGCGATAGCCGATGTGCCGGCCGGTCGCGAGCTGCGTCGCGGCCACGCCGACGATGCCACCGGTCGCGTCGGCGAGGCGCTCGACCTCGGCGGCGATCGTCTCGACGCTCATGGCTTCGGCGGTCGCACGACGACGCGCAGCCCGAGCTCGTCGAGGAGCTTCGCGTCGATCTCCGCCGGAGCGTCGAGCAGGGGGTCATAGCCGGTCTGGGTCTTCGGGAACGACTGCACCTCGCGGAGGTTCTCGGTGCCCGCGAGCGACATGATGAGGCGGTCGATACCGGCGCCGACGCCGCCGCTCGGCGGCGCGCCGTACTCGAGCGCGTCGAGCAGCGCGCCGAATCGCGTCGCCGCGTCCTCTTTTGTCACGCCCATCTGCTCGAACACACGCTCCTGCACGGCGCGCTGGTAGATGCGGACACTGCCGCCGAAGATCTCCTTCCCATCGACCGTGAAGTCGTATTGCTTCGAGAGCGCTTTCTCGGGCTCGGTGTCGAGCAACTCGAGGTCGTTCTCTGATAGCGGCGCGCAGAACGGGTTGTGGGTGAACGTCCAGCCGCCCTCCGGCGTCCGTTCGACGAGCGGGAAGTCGGTGATCCACATCGCGTAGTGCTTCGTCGTGTCCGCGAGGCCGAGCTCGGATCCCAGACGTTCGCGCACGACGCCGAGCGACACGCTCGCGACGTGGTGCGTGTCGGCGACGGCGAGGAGCAGATCGCCATCGTTCGCCTTCGCGGCACTTCGGACCGCGCCGAGCTCCTCCGGTGTCAGGAACTTCGCGACGGGTGATCGGGTCTCGGTGCCCGCGAACGCGAAGGACGCGAGGCCCTTGGCGCCCTTCGACTTCGCAATGGCTTGCCAGCCGTCGATGTCCTTCCGGCTTGCGTCCGCCTTGCCGGGCACGACCACGCCCCGCACGGCGCCGCCTCCGTCTATGACCGAGCGGAAGGCGTTGAAGCCGGTCGCACGAAGCGCGTCGGTGAGGTCGACGAGCTCCATCCCGAAGCGCATGTCGGGCCGGTCGCTGCCGAACCGCCGGATCGCCTCCTCATAGGTCATCCGTGGGACGGGCGTCTGCGCGAGCGGCTTGCGCGCGAACTCCTTGAAGATCTCCGTGTAGAGCGCCTCGAGCGTGGCCATGACATCCTCGCGCTCGACGAAGCTCATCTCGAGGTCGAGCTGCGTGTGCTCGTACACGCGATCTGCGCGCGGGTCTTCGTCCCGATAGCAGTGCGCGATCTGGAAGTACTTGTCGATCCCGCCCACCATGAGGATCTGCTTGAACTGCTGCGGCGACTGCGGCAGCGCCCAGAACTTCCCCGGGTAGTAGCGCGACGGCACAACGAAGTCGCGCGCGCCCGTCGGGTCCGAGCGGATCATCGTCGGCGTCTCGATCTCCCAGAAGCCACGCTCGGTGAGGTACCGGCGGATGAACGCGACGACCTCGTGGCGGAGGCGCATGAGCTCCTTCGGCCCTTCGCGGCGGAGGTCGATGTACCGGTACTTCCAGCGGAGGGTCTCCTCCACCGGCGTCTCCTCGTTCACATAGAAAGGAGGGGTCTTCGCCTCGTTCAGGACCTCGACCGCGGTCGCGGCCACCTCGATGCCGCCGGTCGGCAGCTTCGCGTTCGCGGTCTCCTTCGAGCGCTCGCGAACGGTGCCGGTGACCTGGATGACCCATTCGCTCCTGACGGCGCCGAGCGCGTCGTGCGCCGGCTCGCCGGCCTTCGCCACGATCTGGGTGATCCCATAGCGATCGCGGAGATCGATGAACGTGAGGCCGCCCAGATCACGCCGGCGGTTCACCCAGCCGGCGAGCGTGACTGTCTGGCCAGACAGGGCGGGCGTCAGCTCGCCGCAGGTGTGGGTGCGCAGCATGTCGTCCTTTCCTAGTCCCGCGGATCCGCGAGGTACGGGGTCTCGCCCGCGGCGCCAGGCTCGTCGATGAGTCGCGGCTTCGGCCGCTTGGGGACATGGCGGCCGACCTCGACGACGACGGCCGCGAGCCGCGTGACGCGCTGCTCCTTGGCGACGAGGTCGCGCACGATGACCTTCC
>JALYKF010000092.1 GCA_030774905.1 Chloroflexota bacterium | reverse complement strand
ACGCCGTACAGCTCCGCGAAGTAACGCAGATTGTCCGCCCCGGACAGGCGGTAATAGAGCCCGCGCTCCCCGCCGAACACGAACCCGATGCGCTTGCGGATGTGCTTGGCCCCGCGCACGACGTCATGGCCGAGCACGGTCGCCGTGCCCGACGTCGGGATCAGCAGCGTCGTGAGGATCTTGATCGTGGAGGTCTTCCCGGCGCCGTTCGGCCCGAGGAGGCCGAAGAGCTCACCTTCCGGCACCGCGAGCGACAACCCGTCGAGCGCGACGACGTCCTTCCGGTGGCGGCGGATCGTGCCGGTCGTCGTCCGGAAGGTCCGGTGGATGTCATGTAGCTCGATCGCGTTCACGGCGCGAGCGTACTAGGGGAGCCGCTCCATGCCGATAACCGCGTCGGCGAGCGCGGCGCCGATCGCACCATCGTCGTCACGGCCGACGCCCGCGTCGAACAGTTGCCGCCGCAACGCGGGGTGCGGGTCGGGGATCGCATCGACGTCGAACCAACGTGCGTCACTGCCTCGCTCGGGCACGAGCGTGCCCTCGGCGGGTCCGCGGTACATGAGCACGGTCATGTCGTACCCGTCGCCGCTCGTCCGATACCCGGCAACGTACGTCGCGTCGGTCATGGTGAGCCCGGTCTCCTCGCGCACCTCGCGGACCAGGGCATGCACCGCGCTCTCGTCGTCACCGGCGCGGCCACCCGGGAGGAGCCAGGAGCCGGCGAACGGTCCGGCCCGTTGTTCGACCAGGAGCACGCGACCGGCGTCATCGCGGATGAGCGCGATCGCCGCGACCGGCATCTAGCGCGTCGGTGTCGGGGTGGGACGCGGCGTCGGAGACGGCGTGATGATCGGCGGGATGGTGAAGATCGGCGGCACCGTCGGTGTGGCCGAGCTGCTGCCGCTCGGGCGCGGCGGGGTCGCTGACGGGGGGCCGGGCGACGCGGTCGGGCTCGGGCTCGGACACTGCCCGCTCGGCGGGAACAGATTCCAGCTGTACCGGCCGTAGCTCCGCGATCCGGCGATCGCTTCTCTGATCCACTGGTCGGTGTACGGCTTCCAAGACGCGGGACCGACCTCCTTGATCTGCATCGCAACGACCTGCGAGCCGCTCGCGCCGGTGCAGCCCGCGCCGTACCAGTCGTCGACCTTCCGCGGCTCGGTGCCCTTCACGAAGATCTCCTTCGTCGAGAACGGCGTGAGGCCCGACGGCAGCAGACCGGAGCCGTAGCCGCCAAACGCGCCAGGTGCGGTAACGACGCTGGCCTCGATGATGTTCGCCGGCCGCTTCCAGTCCGAGGCGGGGAAGTCGGCGAAGATCTCCTTCATGTAATCGCGCCACAGCAGGCCTGGCCCGATGGCGGATGAGATGCCCTCCATCGCCTCGCCGTTGCTGTTGCCCATCCACACGCCCGTCACGAGCGTGGGCGTGAAGCCGACCGCGTACACGTCCTTCAGGTTGTCGGTGGTGCCGGTCTTGAGTCCGGCGGGTCGGCCGATGTTCGTGAAGCCACCGAAGATGAAGTCCCGGTCCGGCTGGGTCGTGTCCTTGAGGATGTCGACCATGACGTACGCGACGTTCTCGTCGAGCACGCGCTTCTGCTGGTAGTCCTTGTGCTCCCAGACGATCTTCCCGCGCGCGTCCTCGACCCGGAGGATGAACGTCGGATCGACGTGCACGCCGAGGTTGGAGATGGTCCCGTAGGCGTTCGCCATGTCGATGAGCTTGACCTCGGCAGCGCCGAGCGTGAGCGAGAGGCCGACCTTGGTCGTGTCGATCGACGTGGTGATGCCGAGGTCGTGCGCGGTCTGGATCGTGTCGTCGATGCCTGAGTACTGCTGTAGGAACTTGATCGCCGGGACGTTCCGCGATTCGCGGATCGCCTGCCGCATCGTGACCGGACCGTGGTACTGGAGGTCCGCGTTCTCGGGGCAGTACCCGCACTGGCTGTGGAACCCGCCGCCGCTGACGATGCCCGGCGCCGCCTTGCCGTCGAAGTCCGTCCGTGCGTCCACGACCACGGTCGCCGCCGTCGCGCCCTTCTTCAGCGCGGTGATGTAGTTGTAGACCTTGAACGATGATCCGGGCTGGCGCAGGCCGATGCCGGCGACGTCGAACTGGCCCTGGACCTTCGGGTCGGCGCGGTTGTTGTAGTCGACGGATCCGATGTACGCCAGGACCTCACCGGTGCGCGTGTCCAGCGATACGAGCGCGGCGTTGTTCACGTTGCTGCCGTTCTTCAGCTTTCCGACCTGGTCGGCGACGTGGCTCTGGGCGGACTGCTGGAGCCGCCAGTCGAGCGACGTGATCACCCTGAATCCGCCCCGGGTGACCGCGCCCTCGTCACCACCGAGGATCGCCGTGAGCTGGTTGCGGACCTGGAACACGAAGTGCGGCGCCTGGATCTTGGCCACGGTCACGCCGATCGTCTTGATCGGTGTGGCGTTGGCGGCGGAGGCCTCAGCGGGCGTGACCATGTTGAGGCTCTCCATCTGGTCGAGGACGTACGCGCGCCGTTCCGTCGCGCGGACGGTGTTCTCGGCCTTCGACGGGTCGAGGATCGAGGGGAGCTGTGGCAGCCCGGCCAGCAGCGCGGCCTCGGCCAGGGTGAGGGTCTTGAGATCCGACTTGGCGAAGTACGACTCAGACGCGGCCTTGATGCCGTACGCCTGGTTGCCGTAATAGATCTGGTTGAAGTAGAGCTCGAGGATCTGCTCTTTCGAGTACGTGCGGGTCACCTCGACCGCGAGGATGGCCTCGCGGATCTTGCGGATGATCGTGTTCTCGCTCCCGACGAGCCGCAGCTTGACGAGCTGCTGGGTGATCGTCGAGGCGCCGCCGCCCCCGGTCTCGCGGTTCGTGAGGTCTGAGATCGCGGCGCGCGCGATGCCGAGCACGTCAACGCCGGGGTTGCTGAAGAAGCTGTGGTCCTCGGACGCGACCACGGCGTTGATCAGGACCTGCGGGAGGTCCTTGTACTGGACGAGCTCGCGGCGCTCCTCCTCGAACTGGTACAGGAGCTCCTTGCCGTCACGGTCGTAGACCTTGGTCGACTGAGCAAGCGGCGCCTTGCCGATGTCCTCGGCCGAGGGCAGGTCGCGCGTGAAGAAGGCGAACGCGACCAGACCCCCCACCAGCGGGAGTCCGATGAACGTGATCAGGATCGCGATCAGGACCGGCGACACGACCGTGACCTTCGGACCCAAGCCCTTCCTCTTCGGCTTGCTGTCGCGGTACGGCCCGCGCCGGAACGCATGATCGCGTGTCGTCGAGCGCGGAATACGTCAATCCTAGACTGACCGCATGCCCACCCAGCCGACCGAGCGCGAGCTTGATGAGTTCCTGACACGCGGGATGTCCGAAGTGATCGTGCGCGAAGACCTTCGAAAGCTGCTCGCGTCGGGCGAGCGTCGTCTGCGTATCAAGATGGGCTTCGACCCGACGTCGCCCAATCTGAGCCTCGGCCACTCTGTGGGACTGCGGAAGCTCCGCACGCTCGCACGCTGGGGACACGAGATCGTGCTCATCGTCGGTGACTGGACGACGCAGATCGGCGATCCGACCGACAAGGACGAGACCCGGCCGATGCGGGCGCACGACGAGGTGATGGCTAACGCCAAGACGTATCTCGAGCAGTTCCATCGGATCGTGCCGAAGGAAGGTTCGCGCGTCGTGTTCCAGAGCGAGTGGTTCGGGACATTCGGACTGCGCGACGTGATCGAGCTCGCCTCGCGGTTCACGGTCCAGCAGATGCTGGCGCGCGAGGAGTTCCGGAAGCGGCAGGCCACCGGTACCCCGATCCCGATCAAGGACCTGCTGTACCCGCTCCTCCAGGCGTACGACTCGGTCGCGGTGGAGGCCGACGTGGAGGCCGGCGGATCCGACCAGCTCTTCAACCTGCTCGCCGGGCGCGAGCTCCAGGCGATGGTCGGCCAGCGTTCGCAGAACATCTACGTGACGCATCTCCTCGAGGGCCTCGACGGCGAGCGCATGAGCAAGTCGAAACCCCAGACCGCGATCGGGCTCAGCGAGCCGCCGAACGAGATGTTCGGCAAGGTCATGTCGATCAAGGACGATCTCATGCCGCACTACCTCGAGTGGGCGACGGACCTACCGATGGAGGAGGTCCGGGCGATCCTCGACGGGCTCGCGGCGGGATCGCTCCACCCACGCGAGGCGAAAGAGAAGCTCGCGCGGCAGATCGTGACGGAGCTGCATTCCGCCGCCGCGGCGGACGGGGCCGCTGCGGCCTTCGCCAGGCAGTTCCGCGAGGGCGAGGCGCCCGCCGAGATTCCGGACGTGCGCCTCGAAAAGGATGGAGCGACGAGCGTGAACGTCGTGGAGCTCCTGGTCCGGGCCTCGCTCGTGAAGAGCAAGGGCGAGGCGCGCCGGCTCGTGGAGCAGCGCGGCGTGAAGATCGACAACGCGACCGCCGACCTCGACACGGCCGTCCCGGTCACCGGCACACCGGTGGTGCAGTACGGCAAGCGCAAGTACGCGCGCATCACCTGGGGCTAGTGGCGCCGCGGTCCGTCGCGGTCGTTCCGTTCGGCGCGCGACCGGCTGATCCGCGGGCCGGGGCCTGGGCCCGGCAGATCGCGCGGCGGATCGTCGACCGGTTCGCCGACCACCCGGCGCTGGAGCTGAAACCGGTCTTCCTCGTGGCGATGGGGGAGACGTCCTCCGACGCGGGGTACCTGGTCTTCGGATCGACGCCCGACGCCGCCCTGGCGGCGCAGTACGGAGCGTCCCTCGGCGCGACGCACGCACTCGCCGGTCTCCTGCGGATCGAGCCCGCCCGGATCCTCGAGGTCGCCCTCGTGGACGTCGCGGCGAAGAAGGAGCTCGCGACGCTCACGCATCCCATCCCCGACGGCGCGCTTGCGGAGGCGGAGGGCGCCGTCGCCGCGTGGCTCGCCGCCACACTCGGCGCGGACGCGCCTGCGCCGGGTCCGCCCATCGGCGAGGCCGCCTACGCGGCGGTGCTCGAGGCCATGGACGACGAGGTGAACGCGACGCTCCTGGCCACGAGCGACGCTCCGCGTGCGGGCGAGGCGCGTGCGCGATCCGCCGCCCGGTACGTGGATGCGCTGCGGGCCGAGCCGTCCGCCGTCGCGGCCGAGGAACGGCTCCTCGTCCTCGCGGCCGAGTCGCTCGAGCGCGGCGACGAGCGGACGTTCGTCGAGCCGCTCGAGTCGCTCACCGAGCTCGTGCCTCGTTCGTGGCGGGGCCACTACCTGCTCGGCGAGCTGCGCCGTCTGACCGGGGACGCGAGCGGCGCGGTCGTCGCGTTCGAGCACAGCGACGCGCTGCATCCGCTCCGCGACGCCGACAGCATTCGTCTCGCCGAGCTGTACATCGAGGCAGGCGCCCTGAGCTCCGCGCGATCGCGGCTCCATCGCGTCCGACCGGAGAGTGCCGAGTACGCGCACGCACAGGACGTGCTCGGGGTGCTCGCGATGCAGCGCGGCGATCTCGCCGAGGCCGCGGCGGCCCTGGAGCGCGCCGCGCTCTCGGGCCCGCGCGATGGCTCCGTGGTCGCGCGGCTGGCCCAGGTCCTCGCGGCGAAGGGCGACCTCGGAGACGCGGTCGAGCGATTCCGCGAGGCGATCGCCCTCGGCGCGCCGGTCGACGCGCGGCTCGGCCTTGCGCGCGCGCTCGTCGCATCGGGCGACGCGGACGCCGCGGCCATCGAGCTCGATGCGCTTCTCGCTACGGAGCGCATCGGCGAGACCGCGGCCCACGCGCGCCGGCTGCTCCTCGGCATCAGGCGGCGCGACCTCGAGGAACAGGTCGAGCGTGCTGGGCAGGCGGCGGTGGGTGGGACGGACGACAGCCTGACCGCTGCGACAGCCGACCTCGATGCCGTCGTTCGGGCGCAGCCCGATCTCTGGGAGGCGCACTTCGCGATCGGGCTGATCGCCCGCCGCCGCGGCGACGCCCTGGCCGCGGAGGCGGCGTTCATGCGCGTCCTCGCGCTGTGGCCCGAACAGCCCGATG
>JALYKF010000091.1 GCA_030774905.1 Chloroflexota bacterium | reverse complement strand
GCGGCACCTGATCTGGGCCCTCAATGACCGCCCTGCGGCGGAGAAGCTCACCGCCGCGCTGAAGGACAAGCGGGTGTACATCGCGGATGGGCACCACCGCTATGAGACCGGCCTGGCGTATCTGAAGGAGGAGATCGACGCGGCGAAGATCGATTTCGATGAGGACAGCGCGCACTTCACGCTGGCCTACCTCTGCGCGCTGGACGACCCGGGCCTCCGGATCCTCGGCACGCACCGCGTGCTGCGGGGCGCCGACGCGGCGATCGATGAGGTCGTGCCGCGCAACTTCGACACGGCGGTCATCGACCGCGGCGCGCTGGGCGACACCCAGCCTGGCATCGTGCTGGTGCGCGACGGCACGTTCACCGCGTTGACCCCGAAACCGGACCTCGACCTCTCGGCGATGCCCGAGAGCTGGCGCACGCTGCCCGTCGCCCAAGCCGAGGAGCTGCTGATCGAACCGGCGCGGAAGCTCGGCGGCGAGGTGAGCTACGAGCACGATGTCGAGCGCGCGATCTCACAGGCCCGGGACGGCGCGACCACGGTGCTGTTGCGCCCGGTCGAGGCCGAGACGCTTCGGAAGGTCGCCGACTCGTGGGAGCGATTGCCTCAGAAGACGACGTACTTCTTCCCGAAGGTGCCCGCCGGGCTGGTGCTGCGGCCCCTGGGCGACTAGCCCGCGGGGAACGTGAAGCGCGTCGCCGAGGTGTTGAACTTCTTCACGTCGAAGGCGATGAGCTTCTCGGGGCGCACGCGGAAGGAATAGCCGTTGATGTACTGCTCGGGCTTCGGACGGTACTTGAAACCCGGTCCGTACTTCGCGCCGTACTGCGCGGCGACGCGGCGAGCGAGCGGCGCGGCCACGCCGCGCACGATCTCGGCCGTGCCATCGCCGTATGCGGCGTTGTTCCCGCTCTGGATCCCGAATCCGATGCGCGGATCGCGCGCGAGGTTCCGGGCCCACCGCGTGCGTTCGCTCCCATCGAAGAACAGCTGCTGGTCGATCCAGACGCCCCACTGCTGGATCAGGTGCGGCCGGCCATCATCGCCGGTGGTCGCGATCCAGAAGTACGGCGATGCCCGAAGGAGCTTCTCGACAGCGGACCAGCTGAGCATGCCCTTCGGCGCGGTGGTGATGTAGCCCTTGGGGAGATGGGGTCGATCACGCGTCGGGGCTTTCATGATGTCGATGGTAGGACTGCTAGCGCCGCGTCCTCACCGCTCGAGCGCGGCGCACCCGATCGAGGCAATTGAACATCCGCTCACGCTTCACGATATCGGCATGCGGGTAGAGCATGTCGGCGACGCGTTCCACATCAGCGAAGCGTGCCACCTCCCAGCGATATTGCGGCAGCTTGGACCACGGACTTGGCACGCGTCGCGGGCCAGAGATGCGACCCACGCCGACGATCGCGAGAAAGCGCGCGAGGACCTCGGGTATTCCGGAGGCTGATGCCTGCGGCAGCTCCATCCACACGCTGGTCCGACGCGGGTCCCCGATCACCCCGACCGATCCTTCGCCGTCGAAGAATCCCGCAGCCCAGGCGGCGCCCTCCTTCGGCGACCATTGCGCATCCCTGAACGCCGGCACGACACGTCCGACCTCAGCCGCCGCGCGGCTGAGCTGAGCGCGTTTGGCCGTGCCGAGCCAGGGCCACATCACCTCAGTGACGGATTCGAGGATCGGGTGACTCTTCGTGTGCCACTGATAACGGGAGCCTCGGGCGGGCCCGTGGATGAGGCCCAGACCTCCGACAGCGGCGCGGAATCGAAAGAGCAACGGCGGCGGAATGTCGTCGCCGCTCTGATAGACGGCCATCTGGCGAAGCCGAGACTTCCGCTCTTTCGGGAGGTACGTACTCGCCGAGCCTTCGCCGTCGTACACGCCGGCGGCCCACGCTAACTCCGTGGTGTTCACACCACGGATATCGGTGGCGCCTTGCGTTGATGACCGGCGGGGAGGGCGGGATTCGAACCCGCGAGGCCCCTTTCGAGACCTGGAGCGTTAGCACCGCTCTGCACTCGACCTGGCTATGCGACCTCCCCGGGTGTGCCAAGCACCGCGGGATGAGCGAAGTCTACCCGGGGAGGTCGCAGCGCACTATCGAGACGCGGGCTCGTCGACTCCCTCATCGCGACGGCCTTCCCGCTCGATCTCACCGGCCCGCTTCTGGATCTCACCCTTGGCCTGATCGAACTTGCCGCCCCACTCGGTCGAGCGATCGCCGGCCGCCTTGCCAAGTTCCTCCTTCGCCTTGCCCTTGACCTTGTTGAGCTCGCCCTGGCTTTCGTCGCGGACACCTTCCTGCTGCAGCTCACCCGCCCGCTTCTGCACTTCGCCTTTCGCCTGATCGACCTTGCCGCCCCACTCCGTCGAGCGGTCGCCCACGGCCTTGCCGAACTCTTCCTTCACCTTTCCTTCGGCCTTCTTCAGCTCGCCCTTGACGATCTCGTCCACGACACACCTCCGCTTTTCGCACGGTCCGGCAGAGCAGGTGGCATGCCCGGGCGTTGTGCGAGCATCCGAACGTGCACGACGAGCGGATCCTCGCGATCGACATCGGCGCCGGGACGATGGACACGCTCGTGTACGACCCGGCCCAGCCGATCGAGAACGCGGTGCAGCTCGTCCTGCCGTCGGCGACGAGCCTCGTCGGGCGACGGATCGCGGCGATCCGCGAGCAGCACAAGCCCGTATTCCTGCACGGCACGCTCATGGGCGGCTACCACACGACGAACGCCGTGTGGGCGCATCTGCAGGCCGGACTCGCTGTCTATGCGACCGCGGCCGCGGCCGGGACCGTGCACGACGACCTCGATCTGCTGCGGTCGCGGGGCGTCGTCATCACGGATGATCCGCCGAAGGATGCGGTCCGCGTCGAGATGCGCGACCTCGATCTGCCGCGGCTCGAGCGGACCCTCGCCGCATATGACATCGCGCTTCCGGAAACCATCGCGGTCGCGGCGCAGGACCACGGGTTCTCGCCCAAGGCGAGCAACCGGCTCTTCCGGTTCGAGCATTGGCGCCGTTTCCTGACGCCCGGCTCGACGCTGGCCGACCACATCTGGCGACGACCGCCGGCGTACATGACGCGGCTGCTCGCGATCCAGCGCGACGCGCCCGGCGCATTCGTCGCGGACACCGGACCGGTCGCGGTGCTGGGAGCGCTCGAGGATGAGCGGGTCGCCGAACGCGCGGCCGCGGGCGCCTGCATCGTGAATGTCGGCAATCAGCACGCGCTCGCCCTGCTCGTTCGAGGCGAGACGCTGTTCGGGGTGATGGAGCATCACACCGAAGCGATCGACACCGCGAAGCTCGGGCGGCTCGTGAAGCGGCTCATCGCCGGCACCGTGACGCACGACGAGGTGTTCGCCGACGACGGACACGGCGCCCTCGTCCTCGGCGAATACGCCGCCGACGCACCGTTCGACTTCGTTGCGGTCACCGGTCCGAACCGCCGGATCGCGAAACCGCTGGGCTGGTACGAAGCCGCACCGCACGGCGCGATGATGCTCAGCGGCTGCTTCGGCCTCGTGCGTGGCATTCAGCGCCTGCGCGAGCGAGACGCACCCGCGGCGCCCGCCTAGAGCGAGAACGGGCCCCGCCTTGCGGCGAGGCCTGTCCACGTTCCGAAAGGTGCCGGACCTTACGCGAGGAACTTGCGGATGAACGGGTCGGCGAAGTAGATGAGGAACGCCACGGTCGCGATCCACATCCAGAGCGAGACGTCGCGGCTCTTTCCGCTGACCAGCTTGAGGAACGTATACGCGATGAATCCTGCCCCGATGCCGTTGGTGATCGAGTACGTAAGCGGCATCAAGAAGACCGTCAGCAGGATGGCGAACCCGGTCGCGAAGTCGATCTCACCGGTTCTGTTGAGGTCGAGGATCGGCTTGAACATGAACCAGCCCACCAACATCAATGCCGCGGCGGTGGCCTGCGGCGGGACGATGCCGGCGATGGGCGCGAGGAAGATCGCGACGAGGAAGAGCAGCGCGGTGACGAGGCTCGCGAGCCCTGTGCGCGCGCCCTCGGCCACGCCCGCGCCGGACTCGATGTAGGTCGTGTTGCTCGAAGTTCCGAAGATGCCGCCGAAGAGGGCGCCGAGCGAGTCGACCCAGAACACGCGGTCCGACCGGTCGATGCGACCGTCGGGACGGAGCCAGCCGCCCTGCGCCGCGACGGAGGTCACGGTGCCCGCGGTGTCGAAGAAGTCCGACAGCATGAGCGAGAAGACGGTGAGCAAGGCAACGACGAGCCCGAGCTTGCTGAACACTCCGAGCACGTCCAGCTGCCCGACGGTCGAGAAGTTCGGCGTGTCGAGGAGCGTGGGGGGCATCACGGCGACGCCCGGAAGGTCCTTGTACGTCGCGCCGCCGGTAGCGGCATTGACGAGGACACCAACGATGGTCGCGCCGACGATGCCGAGCAACAGCGTGCCCTTCACGCCGCGGGCGTAGAGGGCCGCGGTGATGATCAGGCCCGCGATCGTGACGACCGCGGTGCCGGAGTTGAGGTTGCCGAGGGCCACCGGGTCGGATGGATTGCCGGTGCCGATGGCGAGGCCGCCGTTGAACACGCCGATCGCGAAGATGAACGCGCCGATCCCGGCGCCGATGCCGAGCTTCAGCTGGTACGGGACGGCGTCGAGGAGCGCGCGCCGCACCCCGAGCGCCATGGCGATGCAGATGGCACCGCCTTCGAGCGCGACGACGCCCATGGCCTGTTGCCACGTGAGGCCCGCGCCTTTGACGAGACCGAATGCGACGACCGCGTTGATGCCAAGGCCAGCGGCGCCGGCGTACGGATAGTTGGCCCAGAGCGCCATACCGGCGGTGAAGAGTGCGGCCATGAGCGCGGTCGCGGCAACGATGGCCGGGAAGGGCATGCCTGCGTTGGAGAGGATGACCGCGTTGACGACCAGGATGTAGGACATGACCAGGAAGTTGGTCAGCCCGCCGCGTACTTCGGTGCCGATGGTGGAGCCCGCCTCGGATACCCGGAAGTAGCGATCGAGCGCGTTGCGTTCCGCTGGGAGCGCCGTGCTACCTACTGCCATTGAACCCTCCTCTTTCAGTGCCACACCGGCCACCGAACGAGGCAGAACACGCCTGAGCCCCCTCCTCGACTCCGCGCGGATGCTACAGGACGTAGCTGAGGAATCGAAGCATCGACGCGAGGGCGAGCTGGCCACCGATCCCCCACGCGATCCCGTCGAAGCCGTGGCCGGCCCACGGCAGCTCGATGAGCGCCACCTCGTGGCCGCCTCGCCGCAGGGCTGCGGCCAACGACTCCGAGTGGTACGGCTTCACGACCTGATCCGCCTGTCCGTGGATGAGCAAGGTCGGCGGCAGCGGAGGGTCGAGGGCGTTCTGTGGCGTGGCGGCGGCATACCGCTCGGGCACGGCGTCGGGGCTTCCACCCATGAAGTCGGCGATCGCGGCCGAGCCGCCGATGAGGTCCGGCACCGGGGGAACGCGGTACCCGGTCGCGAGATCGGTCGGACCGTACAAGGAGATGACGCCGCGGACCCGAGCGGGGTTCGCGCACCCGGGAGGGGTCGGGTCCCGATCCGCTCGATACGCGGCCAGCAGTGCGAGGTGCGCGCCGGCCGACCGGCCGAGAATGGCGGCTCGCTCCGGATCGACCGCGTCCTCCGCAGCATGCGCGCGGATGTGACCGAGCGCGCAGAGCACGTCCTCGAGCTGCGCCGGGAAGGTCGCAGTGGGGACGAGGCGGTACTGGACGTCGTAGACCGTGATCCCCTGGGCCGCGAACATCTCGTTGGCGATGGTCGGGTCCAACGCGCCAGCCCCTTTGGTCCCGCTGCGCCAGCTACCACCGTGGACGACGAGGAGTGCCGGATGCGGACCCGCACCCGCGGCGTCGTAGCGGTCCAGCCGGAGCGTCACGCCGTCGACCGTCCGGAACGTGATGTCGTTGACGCGATGGATGGGCGGTGGGTGGATCCCGGTGAACAGCTGCGTCGGGGTGAACGCGGCGGTTTGACCCGTCGCCCCGATGCCTGTCAACGCTTCGTCGGCCGCCGCGATCGCCCCCGGGAGCGCCACCAGCGGCGCGGCCGCGAGCACGATGCCGACGAGCCCGATGACGACCGTGATGATGCGAGCCGCGTCCCGCGCGGCGATCAGCGCGGTGACGATGGCGACGAGCTCGAGCACGATGAGATACGCCGACAGCTCCGACGCGACGAGCCGCACGACCATCAGGCTGAACGTCGGCATCGTCGCATGGATCGTGACCGCGACGACGGCGGCGAGGATCGCAAGCATGAGCGCGGCAACGGCCATTCGCTTCAGCGTAGGTGCGCGCTATCGTTCCCCCTCCGATGGTGATGGTGTGCCTGCAAGGCGCGTGAGCGCGGCGACGGTCCCCATCGATGACCTCATCGCGTATCTCTTCGACGGCGGGCAGGCGGGACTCGCAGCGGAGGTGCGGCAACGGGTCACCGCCTCGAGGCGCTTTCGCGCGTTCGCCGAGGCCTATCGGGACAAGATCCGGAAGAAGGCCCGTGGCTCGCGTGACGACGAGGCTCAGCGGGATCTGGCGTTCGAGCTGGCTGTCGCAGCGCTGATCCTCGACGATGGCCGATTCGCGCTCGAATACGAGCCATACGGGGTCGGCCAGCGGGCGCCCGACTTTCGCCTGACCTTTCGCGGCGGCGCGCGCTGCAACATCGAAGCGCGACGACTGCGGTCAGTTCGCGCGAAGTCGGACGCGCCTCTCCGAGCTGCGCTGACGCGATCGATCTGCGACAAGCTCGGCCAACTACCGCCCGGGATGATGAATGTCGTTGCCCTGGGTATCGTCGATCCGTCGACGGCAGCGCCCATGCTCGTCGCGATCATGCGTGAGCTCGAGGTTGGAGCGGTCGCCAAAGATGACGCACGGTTCCGAGAGCGGGGCTTCAGCGGCGCGCGTGACTTTCTGCGCTACTACCGCCGGCTGAGCGGCGTGCTCTGGATCAGCGAGGGCGCGCCCACGCAGGCGGACCTATGGCGGAGCCCGCTGGCCCGCCACCCACTTGCCGCGGATATCGGGAGGGCCCTTGCGCGGCTGACGTATCCCGCAGCCGAGGCGCGCCGAGGGTGAGCGCGCGAGCACAGTTGGTGGGGGCTCAGTCGCGTCCCTTCGTGGTCGATGTCGGCCTCGTTGCCCGAGGCGTCGGCCAGCGTCCACCACGAGGGAGCGAAGTCATCGCGCACCAGGCGGCCGCCGGCGGCGAGCGCCGCCGCGACGCGCGCCTCGGCCCGCTCGTGCGGGACCCAGATCGCGACGTGGATCGCACCGAGCCCGCCGGGGCGTGCCTCCCTATTTCTCCCTCTTGGTCCCCTTGGCCTTCGACATCGTCGCCCGCTTGGGAGCGATCTTCTTCGCAGTGATCTTCGTTGCAACGATCTTCGTGCGGTGGTCTTCTTTAGGGTGGTCTTCTTTAGGGTGGTCTTCCTCGACGTGGTCTTCTTGTTCATCTCAGCTCCTGAACTCGCTCTCGACGTCTTACTCGTCCGACGGGTTCTCCTGTCGGCTGCGGAAGTGCCCAGTTTCCGCGGAGGGGGTGGGATTCGAACCCACGGAAGCCTTGCGACTTCAGCGGTTTTCAAGACCGCCGCATTCGACCGCTCTGCCACCCCTCCGAGCCAACGAATACGGGCCTTCCACCCGTGGGTGCCAACTGGCACCGACCCGTTTGTAGCAACGAATGTAGCAACGCGGTACGGAATCACCCGTGGCCGCCGCACTCCTTT
>JALYKF010000090.1 GCA_030774905.1 Chloroflexota bacterium | reverse complement strand
TCCCCCACCATGTCACGCAGCGCGCTCGCGCGCCGTGCCGCGGGGACGAGCTCGCCCGCACCTGTGGCCACGCCTGCGCGCTCCGCCAGCTCGCGGATCGCGGCACGCGCCTCGGCGGCGATGCGCTCCGCGACGATGCGCTTCGCATCGGCGCCGCCGGCGATCCACGCGCGCAGCCGTTCGATGCCCGCCTCGCCACTCGCGGCCGACGCCGAGATCACCTCGATGGCGCCACGGTCCCCGGGCAGCGCCTGCGCGAGGTCGCGCCGGATCCGCTCGGCGTCCTCTGTCCCAAGGCGGTCGGACTTGTTGACGACCACGACCTGGCGCTCGAGCCGGGGCATCCACCGCTGCATGTAGTCGTCGTGCAACACCGCGTCCTGATACTTCTCGGGATCGGCGACCCACACGACGGCGTCGACGCGGGGCAGGAGCTCGTCGACCTTCGCGCGATGCTCGGGCACGATCGAGTCGAGGTCGGGCAGGTCCAATACGGCAACGCCGGCGGCGCGCGGATCGTCGTGCTCGTGCGTCTCCCGCACGCCGAGCCACTCGAGCAGCGGCGCGAGCTCATCGCGCGCGGCGCGCGGTATCCACGCCACCGGCTCGGCTGTCGTCGGCCGGCGTGCGGCGACCCGACTCACGTTCGTGCCGGCGATCGCGTTGAGCAGGCTCGACTTGCCGACGCCGGTCCCGCCCGCCAGCGCGAGGACGTAGGTACTGCCGGGAAACCGCAGCCGGTCGCGCGCGATGTCGCGGGTCGCGTTGGCCGCAGAGGCGTCGAGGCCGAGCTCGCCGGCCGCGGCGATCGCGTCTGCGAGCGCATCGAGCTGGTCAGCGAGCGTCACGCTGAGACCGCCACGCTCTCGCGCAGCTCGGCAGCGAGCGCCCGTAGGTCATCTGGCGGGACCGCCAAGGCCTCGAAGCGGCCGCGCTCGGCGTCGAAGCGCGCTTCGAGGATCGCGTCCAGGCGCGCCCGCGCCTGACCGATCATGTCCTGCATCGACGCCTCACCGAAGAGCGCCTGGAGCAGCTTCTGATTGAGGAACGCAGTGCCGGCCGCGACACCGAGCTCGGCGCCGGTGAGGCCCGCGGTGTGCGCGAACACGCCGAGCATGACCGCGATGCCGACGACATTGACGCCGAGCGAGGCGCCGAAGGCGAGCGTGCGCTTCGCGGCACCGCGCTTCCGCACATCCTCGGCGATGCCGGCGACCCATTCATGGAGCCGCGGCTCGAGCTCGGCGGCGAATGACGGGCTCGCGCTCCAGAGCTCGGGCGCGGTCGTCAGGATTTCGGCACCGGCCGTCCGGCTGGACCAGCGTTCAGCCGTGCGGCGCGCAGCGTCCATTGCGAGCGCGAGCGCGAGCGTCACGACGTCGCTCGTCGCTTCCCGCTCGACGGTTCCGACGGGGGCGATCGGCGTGCCACGGATGGCCGCGACCAATGCTCCGCGGATGCGTCCGATGCCGGATGAGAAGAACCGCGTGATCTGGTCGGAGTTCACGAAGGAGTGCCATTGACGCAGGACCTCCTCGCGCAGGAACCGGCCATCCCGCAGCTCGCGGCGGAGATCCTCCATCGCCGCCGCATACGACGCCCGCGCGTCATCGATCAGCTCCGAGGCGCGGGCAGCCTGGGCCTCGGTGTCATCGGCGATGCGCGATACGAGTGGCGCGAGCCCGGCGATCGCGCCGGCAAGCGCGCGCCGTGCCAGGTCGAGGCGCGCGTCGCGGTCCGAGGCGAGCCCATCGATGCGACTGCGGACCGCATCGACGGCGCCGCCGGTCAGCGCTTGGCGGCCGGCGTCGACATCGCCCTCCGTCGTGCCGAGGAGCTCGATGCCACCGTCGGCACGTTCGTCGATGCGCGGTAGATCCGCCGTCCCGATCAGGCGCCCGGCATCCTCGAGCACCTCGCGCCGCTCCACGTCGTTGGGCGACAGCCGGTTGATGAGCAGGAGGAGCGGCAGGCCACGCGCCTTCGCCCGGCCGAGGACGTCCCACGGCACCTGGTCGGCGTATCGCGACGCTGTCGTGACGAAGACGCAGAGGTCGGCGGCCTCGACCAACGCGTCGGCGAGTGCGCGGTTCGCGCGCTCGACCGAGTCGATGTCGGGTGAGTCGATGAGCGCGACGCCGGGCCGCGCGCCCTCGGTGACGTACCGGCAGGCGGCGGAGATCGCGCGCAATGGCCCTTCCGCGAGGAGCGCCGCGTCGGCGTCAGTCGCTACGACGGTCGCGACGCGCGTGGTCGGCCGCAGGACGCCGGACGGGCTGACGACGTGGCCGGCGAGTGCGTTTACGAGACTCGACTTGCCGGCCCCCGTCGGTCCGAGCAGGACGACGACGAGCGGTGCGTCGAGGCTCGCGACCCGTGGCAGGACGTAGGTCGTGACGTGATCCCGTAGCTGACGGGCGCGCTCCCGCGCGTCGGGCGTATCCGACGCGATCGCCCACCGCCGCTCGGCGAGCGCACCGATGGCGGCAGCACGATGAGCGATGCCCTCGTTCGTCGTCACTCCGTCATGCGATGCAAGTGCGGAGCCGCGCCCTTACTGCACAGCAGCGCGACGTTCGAGGCGGCCTTCCCAGGAGCCGGTCCGCGCAACCTGCGTCACTCGCGGAACGATACGGCGGCGGGTGTCCGAGGTCCGATGACGAAATCCTGTGCGTGACGCACCCCGCGAGCCTGGCGATTGAGAGTGGGCGAAACGCGCAACGCGACCATCGCGCGGTGCGCGGCGACGGCTTCCATCGGTACGAGGTAGCACTGACCCGTATCGCGGCAGTGGACGCCGAATGCATCCACTTCTCCTTGGTAGGTCCGCGGAGCACGGCGACTCGCGTTGACGCTGTACACGCGGAACAGAATGCGGCCCGCCCGCATCACCCCGCTCTTGCACTGGACACGAATGAACCGATCGCCGTCATCGATGAGCAGGTCATATCGGCTGCCGGCAGACAGAGGCTTGAGGATCCGCCGTCCGTTCCGCATCAAGGCAAGGGTCACCTCGAGCTCAACGAGGTCTCCGGCGGCGGTCGTGTCTCTCACTGGCTTGCGGAACGACCGGGCCTTGCCTACCAGCCGTGGCGGGCCGCCGAACCCATTGGTATCCTTGAGTCTTACGCGGAAGTGGCTCAGTTGGTAGAGCACAACCTTGCCAAGGTTGGGGTCGCGGGTTCGAGTCCCGTCTTCCGCTCAGAACCCCCCTCAGATGAGGCCGATTCGTTGGTCTTCGTCGCAGGAATGACCGCCCGGACGTGGCCTTCCAACTTTCGCGCGGTGCGAAGTCGAGTTCCTTCTCGTCCGCCGTGATCGTCTCGAAGATCGAGGCCACCAGCCGCTTGCGCTCGTCCAGCGTGACGTGCACCCAATCCTCGACCAGCGTGCGGAGCATGGTCCGTTGCCGGACGAAGAGCGGCTGCGGGGCCGATGCTGTCATCTCGGTGCGCTGGGCGTCGAGTGCGGCCGACCGGCGCAGGTATTCGTCCCGCTCAACGCGTCCGAGTTCGTACATCTCGTTGACGCGCCGCCGGCGCTCCTGCTGCGCTCAGGACGGCTGTAGCGTGCGCGTGGCTACTTCTGGTGCTTGTCGGCTGCGGGCTTCGGGGTCACGATGGTCGAACGCGTGTCGTGAGGTGAATAGGTCTGCGGCAGGACTGGGCCTGGGTTCTTCCGTGCTGGGCCGAGGGCGGGATGAAGTGACTTTCCCATGATGTGATCTCCTTTCGGTGCCGTTTCTCTCGCTGTAACCTAGATAGATACGCAAGCGGTGACGGCTTTTTGGTCGTGCGGCTGGGGCTGCAGTGTCGCGGCGGAGGAGCATTGAGTGTCGCGCAGTAGGCGCGAAAAGACCCGCCCTCGGCCAGGAGAGGCGAATCTTCGTTTTTCAGGCTAAGCCACCGGCGCAAGATCGTCCCATTCGTCGCGCGGGCCTACCGGCAACCGATCATCAGCGCTTCGGCGAGCGTCCTGACGAGCGACGAACCTGCGGCGCTGTGGCATCACGGCCTCCCGTGGTAAAGCGATCGTTCATGCGCCCGACCCCGAACGTGCAGCACATTCTCGCCTGTCAGAAGGATCGGGAAGGCCTCTACTGGGACGACAAGGGCCGGCGGAAGCCAATCCCAAAACGGCCGACGCGGCTGTGTCTCATCGCTTTGGGGCCACGGAGCGGCGAGGAGCCGTCTGTAAACTCGGTCCCTCGGTGCTGGATGCGGCCGCCTACGCCCGTGATGGCCTGCGCGTTCTGGACTGGCGACCGGCCCGCGCCGCCGAGACCGCGGCGTCGGACTCCAGCTGGGCCAAGCGCCTTGACGCCAGCCGTCACCGTCCGGTCTGGCTGTTGCGCGCGGCATCGAGCAGATGAACGCGCGCAAACCGCGGGGGTGGGCGATGATCGCGAGCCACGCGCCGCTGGCCGCCGTTTTAGCCCTGATCCTGCCACTGCTTTGGCCCCCGAGCTACCCAGGCGACCACCTCACGTTTTGGGCCGCCGGTCACATCGTCGCCGCAGGCGGCTCGCCGTACGACGCAGGTGCTTGGACCGACGGCGTGATCAACGCGGCAGCGGCGAGCGGCCTCGTGGTCGACATGCGACCGGTGCGTAACGTCGCGGCCATCTGGACCTACTGGACCTACCCGCCGTGGACCGCTGTGGCCCTCGCGCCGTTCGGGGC
>JALYKF010000089.1 GCA_030774905.1 Chloroflexota bacterium | reverse complement strand
GCTCCACCGCGAGCGTCGCGGTCCGGTTCTCGCGATCGAGGATCGGGTTCACTTCGCACACCTCGATCGACCGGAGCTTCCCGCATGCCGCGAGCATCTCCATCGCGAGCTGCGCCTCGCGGTACGTGAGCCCGCCGCGGACCGGCGTGCCGACACCCGGAGCCTCATCGGGATCGATCGCGTCCATGTCGAGCGACAGGTGGATGCCGTCGCCCTTTGACGCGACGGCGATCGCCTTCTCCATCGAGGCCGCGATCCCGACGCGGTCGATGTCCGACATCGTGATCGGGGTCACACCCGAGCGCTTGATGTTCGCCCGCTCGCCGGGGTCGATGTCGCGGATGCCCAGAAGCACGGCGGCGCTGCCGTCGGTATTGCCGCGCAGCCCTTTCGGAAACGGGTCCTCAGCCAGGCCGAGGGCGACGGCGAACGGCATGCCGTGCACGTTGCCCGACGGCGTGGTCTCGGGCGTGTTGATGTCGCCGTGCGCGTCGACCCAGATGACGCCGACGCGGTGTCCCGCCCGCGCGAGCCCCGCGATCGTCCCCATGCCGATCGAGTGGTCGCCGCCGAGCACGATCGGGATGGAGCCGCTCTTCGAGATCTCCGCGATGACGGTCGCGAGCTCCTCGGCCGCGCGCACGATCTCTTCCGCATGGTGGGCCTGCCGCGCGCCGTGCGCGTACTCGATCTCGACGTCCTGATCGCGGTCCTGCACGCGGATGTTCCCCCGGTCGCGCACGCGATACCCAAGGCCGGTGACCCGCGCGCGCAAGCCCGCGTACCGGATGGCCGAGGGGCCCATATCTACGCCGCGGCGGAAGCCGCCGAGATCCATCGGGACGCCGACGATGTCCGCCGCCTTCGTCACGGGACGCGCGCCTCAAGCTCCGGTTGGAGCACGACGCTCTCCTGCTCATTTGGATCCGTGCGCGCGAGCGTGGCGACGAGTGGCTCGGTCGCGCTCGCGTTCACCGCGAGGTGCGAGGTACTCGCCGGAACGTAGATGTAGTCGCCGGCGCCCGCGGTCTCGCGCGTCGCGAGCTCGGGGCCGGAGTACATGACGCACGAGCCTGAGACGACGTAGATCGCGGTCTCGTGGCGCTCGTGCAGGTGGGCCTTCGACCGGCCTCCCGGCGGGATCGTCACGTTGCCGAGCCAGAGCGTCCGGCTGCCCACGCTCTCGGCGCTCACGCCGCCGCTGTACTGCGGGCCCTGCGCGCCGACGTAGTCCGTCGTCTTGTGAATCACCCTGGCCTTCGTCATGGCGTCACCTTCGCGACCGGTTGGAAGATCGCGAGGATCACGCCCTCGGCCGCGAGCTCGTCGCCAACGTGCGTCGTGACTCGAGCCCGGCCGAAGCCGCGGCGCATCTTCTCGAACGTCGCGGTGAAGCGGCCGGTCTCGCCGGGCCGGACGATACGTTTGAACCGCATCTCCTCGATGCCGGCGAACAGCCCGAGCCCTTCGCGGTAGTCCGGATGTGCCATCGCGCAGACGGTTGCCACCTGCGCCATGCTTTCCGCCAGTATCACGCCGGGCACGATCGGGTTCCCCGGGAAGTGGCCCCGGAAGTAGTAGTCCTCGCCGGTGAAGTCGTGCTCGCCGACCGCGCGCACGAGCGGATCGAGCTCGATGATGCGGTCGATGAGCAGGAACGGATCGCGGTGCGGGATGAGGGCCTCGATGCCCTTCCGGTCGAGGACGGCGCTCAAGCGCTGAGCGCTTCGATGCCGACGGTGTCGATGAGGTGCGTCGTCACCTGGCCGGCCTTGAACAGATCGGAGGCGAGGATCTTCTTGTGCGCGTCGATGTTCGTGGTCACGCCGACGACAGTGAACTCGTCGAGCGCGCGCTGCATGCGCGCAACGGCCTCGGTGCGGTCGCGACCCCACGCGATGACCTTCGCCAGCAGCGAGTCGTAGTACGGCGGGACCTCGTAGCCCTGGAAGCAGTGCGAGTCGAGGCGGATGCCCGGCCCGGCCGGCGGGAGCCATGTCGTGAGCGTGCCGGTCGAGGGCGCGAAGTTCTGGTCAGCGTCCTCCGCGTTGATCCGGCACTCGATCGCGTGGCCGTTCACGTAGATCTGCTCCTCGGAGAAGCTGAGCGGCTCGCCGGTCGCGAGCCCGATCTGCTCCTTGACAAGGTCGATGCCGGTGACCGCCTCCGTGACGGTGTGCTCCACCTGGATGCGCGCGTTCACCTCGATGAAGTACGGCTGCCCGGCTGCATCGACGAGGAACTCGAACGTGCCGACGCCGCGATACCCGAAGCGCTTCGCCGCGTCGACTGCGTATCGCTTGATGCGGCGGCGGAGCTCCTCGTTGATGGAGATGGACGGCGCCTCTTCGAGCATCTTCTGGTTGCGACGCTGGATCGAGCACTCGCGCTCGCCGACGCAGATGCCCTCGCCGCGATCGTCGACGAGGATCTGCGCCTCGATGTGGCGCACGCCCTCGAGATTGCGCTCCAGGTAGAGGCCGTCGTCGCCGAAGCTCGCCTTCGCCTCGCTGCGGGCCTGCTCCCAGAGCCGCTGGAGGTCTTTCGCCGACTCGGCCTTGCGCATGCCGCGGCCGCCGCCGCCGGAGCGCGCCTTCAGCATGACGGGATAGCCGATCTCCTCCGCGACGCGCAACGCTTCCGACGACGTCTTCACCGGACCCTCGGAGCCGGGGATGATCGGCAAGCCGGCGCGCTTCATCGCCGCACGCGTCGCGGACTTGTCGTGGAACCGTGCGAGCACTTCCGGCGGGGGGCCGATGAACACGAGCCCGTGCTCCTTGCAGACCTCGGAGAAGTCCGCGTTCTCGGAGAGGAAGCCGTAGCCCGGGTGGATCGCCTGCGCGCCAGAGATGAGCGCGGCTGAGATGATCGCGGGGATATTCAGATAGGAGTCGCGCGAGTTCGCCGGGCCGATGCAGATGGCCTCGTCCGCGGAGTGGACCGGGAGGCTGTGCGCGTCGGCCTCGCTGTACACAACGACGCTCTGGATCCCGAGCTCGCGGCACGCGCGGATGACGCGCAGCGCGATCTCACCCCGGTTCGCGATGAGGATCTTGTCGAACGAGATCGAGGGCCTCCTTCAACGTCGCGGGATCCGACACGTTCACGGTCCGCGCGTCGGGGAGGATCCGCTTCACGAGACCGGTGAGCACGTTGCCCGCCCCGAACTCGATGAAGGTCGTCGCGCCCTCCCCAGCGGCGCGCCTCACTGAGGCGACCCACTGTACGGGAGAGTGGACCTGCTTTTCGAGCAATGTCACGAAATCGCTGGAATGTTCGTGCACCTGCGCATCGACGTTCGCGATGACGCGGTACGTGAGCTCATGGAACGGAGTGGCGCGGATCGCCGCAGCGAGCTGTGGAGCGACCGCTTTCATCGCGGGCGAGTGGAACGCGCCCGACACCTTCAGGGGAAGGACCCGCTTCGCACCTGCTGCCTTCAGCTTCTCGGTCGCCGCGGGCATATCCGCGAGCGGTCCGGTGACCACGACCTGCCCCGGCGCGTTGTCGTTCGCGACGACGATGCCCGTGCCCTCGATCGCGCTCGCGACGGCATCGGCATCGAGCCCGAGGACCGCGGCCATGCCGCCCGATGCGTCCGCGGCCTGCATGAGCTCGCCACGCTTGCGCACGAGGCGGAGCGCATCACCGAAGGCGAGCGCGCCGCTCGCGACGAGCGCGGTGAATTCGCCGAGCGAATGCCCGAGCAGGATCGGGTCGTGCGCGACAAGGCCCTCGGCTTGCGCTGCTCGCAGCGCCGCGATCGACGTCGCGAGGATCGCCGGCTGCGCGTTCGCGGTGCGCTCGAGCTCGGATGCGGGTCCGTCCCAACAGAGCGCGCGCAGATCGAAGCCGAGCGCCTGGTTCGCCTCGTCGTAGATGCGCGCCGCGTCCGGGAAGGCTTCGGCGAGCGCCTTCCCCATTCCGACGCTCTGCGAGCCTTGACCCGGGAATAGCCAAGCCGGGCGGAGCGCCATGTCGTGGAGTCTAGGAATCGCTGCGCAGCGCGATCAGGGCGGCGTGATCCGCACGAGGCCGAGCCCGCGGCCGAACAGCGAGGCCTCGAGCTGCACCGGCCGCGCTCGGGAAGTCAGCGCGCCGCCGGCCACGGTGAATGTCACTTGGTACGGCTCGCCGATGTGGGCAGCGAGGAGGACAGTGCCCGAAGCGTCGAAGCCAAGGGCGGCTACGGCCCCCTCGAACCGACCGACAACGCGGATCGCGTTCGCGTGATAGTCGAAGGCCTTCAGCTCACCACCGTCGACGAATACCACTTCCGTCCGGCCGGGCCACGAGGGCATCGGCTGCGCGTAGAAGGGACCCAGGGCTCTGAGCTCGGCGCCGGTCTGGGTGTTCAGCGCGTGGAAGGTGACGTCGCCAGGCGTGCTGGTCTCGCGCAGCACGATGACGACGTCTGGATCGGCGGTCGGCAAGATTCCGACCGCCCCACTCGACGACATCTGTCGAACGGTACGGCCGGAGCGAGCGTCGACGACGATGTACGTCTTCTCGCCCGAGAATGTCTCCCCGGCGACGATCTGACCATTCGCGAACGATGGGAGAAATGGACGATCGGTGACCAAGGTCCGGGACTGCCCAGTCAGCACCGTGGCGACCGATATTTCGGCGATGCCGTCAAAGGTCGAGCCCGGAGCCCAGCTGATGGACGTGGACGTGAGCAGCGAGATGACTTCGGTCCCGTCCACGGACCACAGCGGGGTGATCGCCGGAGATGTCGCTGAGGTCGCGATGACCTTCGACGACTTGGACCCGATGTTCCAAACGACCAGCTCCTGGTTCGTGCCTGCACCGCCTGGGCGCCAGAACGCCACCTGCGCGGTCCCGGCGTGAAGCGTCGGTAGCGCGTTCTCCAGCCCTGTGGATTGGCGTGCGAGCTCGCGGCCTGAAAGGTCCACGACGACGATGGCGTCCGTTCCAGACTTTTCGCCCGGAGCGTCGAGAACGAGCACCGGATCGGGTGCCGACGGCGCAGCGGCAGCGCACGCCGGCCCGATCGAAAGGGCCGCAGCGATCAGCAACGCGCCCATCCCGATCCTGGGCATCGGCCGCCACGCTACTCCGCGAAAGCGTTCGCACAAGGGGCTAGCCGCGCCACGGTCGCCCTCAGCTTCGAGCGGGCTAGCGCTTCTCGATCGCGAACAAGGCCTGCCCGTACTCCACGGGTGCGCCGCCGGCGACAAGCACGTCACGCAGTACGCCGTCGATCGGAGCGAGCACGTCGGTCATCGCGCCGAGCGACTGCACGGCGCCAAGAACGGTCCCCTTCTTCACCGCGTCGCCGGCGCTCCATTCGTTTGACGCGCTGAAGATCCCGACGCCGGAGGAGTGCACGCGCGATGGCTCGGTGGTCTTCGGCACCGCAGCGGCAGCGCGGGCTGCGGCGGGCAAGGCGACGGCCGACGGCACGCGCACGATCGCGGCGGCCATCCCTTCCGCTTCGACCTCGATCACGCTCGCGCCCGAGCCCTCCGCGAGCCGGAGGAGGTCGTCGAGCAGCGCGAGCACTTCGTCCTTCTCGTCGGTCATGTAGGCCGCATCATCCTGCGCCAGAACGGCTCCTTCTTCTCGACCGCCACCGCGCCAGGCACAGGCTCGACGACCACGCCGATGTGCCGGTACCGCTCGTACCGCGCCGACAGCAGGTCGGCGATCGGCACGCGGCCGAGCCGATCGAGCTGCACGATGAGCGCGGACTTGATCGCGGTGATCGTCGCTCGCGGGTCGGTATGCGCGCCGCCGGAGGGCTCAGGGATGAGGCCGTCGACGATGCCGAGTTTCAGCAGGTCGCTCGCGGCGAGCTTCAGCGCGTTCGCGGCCTTCTCGGCCTCCGTCGCGCTCCGCCAGAGGATCGCGGCCGCGCCCTCAGGTGAGATGACGGAGTAGATCGCGTTCTGCAGCGCGAGCACCACGTCGCCGACCGCGAGCGCGAGCGCGCCGCCGGAGCCGCCCTCGCCGAGGATGATCGCGACGATCGGCGTCTGGAGGCCGCACATCGTCGCGATGGACTTCGCGATCGCCTCGGCCTGCCCGCGCTCCTCCGCCTCAGGGCCGGGGTACGCGCCCGGGGTGTCGACGAGCGTGACGAGCGGCAGGTGGAACTTCTCGGCCATCCGGTACAGACGGATCGCCTTGCGGTAGCCCTCGGGGTACGGCATCCCGAAGCTGCGCGCGATGTTCTCCTCGGTGGTCGCGCCGCGCTGTTGCGCGACGACGACGACCGGCCCGACGCCATCGAGCTCGGCGATGCCGCCGACGACCGCGGGGTCGTCGCGGTAGCCGCGGTCGCCGTGCAGCTCCTGGAACCTCTCGAACAGGCCGTCGATGACCTCGATGGAATGCGGCCGCTTCAGCTCGCGCGCGAGCTGCACCGACTCCCACGCCGTGCGCTTCGATGTCAGCGCCGCCGCGTCGGTGATGAGCCCCGCGTCCTTGGGCAGATGGCCGTTCCCGTCGGTGGTCTTCTTCGTGCCGAGGAGCCGGTCGACGACGTCCATCTAAAGGCTCCACCGCATGTCGCGTGCGCCGGGACGGAACGCGTTCAGGAAGAACGCGACGCGATCGCGCAGCTGCGACCGCGGCACGATCTGGTCGACGAACCCGTGCTCGAGGACGAACTCCGCACGCTGAAAGCCCTTGGGCAGCTTCTCGCCGATCGTCTCGCTCGTCACGCGCGCGCCACTGAAGCCGATCAGCGCGTTCGGCTCGGCGAAGATGATGTCGCCGAGCGACGCGAACGACGCGAGCACGCCGCCGGTCGTCGGGTCGGTGAGGAGGCTGAAGTACGGGAGGCCCGCCTCGTCGAGGCGATAAAGCGCGCCGAGGATCTTGGCCATCTGCATGAGCGACAACGTGCCCTCTTGCATCCGAGCGCCGCCGGATGCGGACACGATGACGAGCGGCGTGCGGTTCGCGAGCGCGCGCTCGGCGGCGCGAGTGAGCTTCTCCCCCACCACGCTGCCCATCGAGCCACCCATGAAGTCGAAGTCCATGACCGCGAGCTCGATCTGGTTCTCATCGATCCGCGCGGTGCCGCAGATGGCCGCGTCCTTCTCGCCGCTCTTCGCCTGGGACTGCAGGACTCGCTGCGGGTACGGCTTCTGATCGGAGAACCCGAGCGGGTCGCCGCTCACCAGATCGACGTCGTGCTCGGTGAAGCTGCCCTTATCGGCCAGGAGCTCGATGCGCTCGCGCGCGCCGAGCCGGAAGTGGTGGTCGCACTTCGTGCAGACGTTGTGATTCCGGGCGAGCTGCTTGTTGAAGAGCATCTCGCCACACGTCGGACACTGCGTCCAGAGGTGCGACGGGAACTCCTTGCGCTGCCGCCCGAACGGCATCCGAAGCCTCATTACGCACCATGTTCCTCTTGGTACCAGCCGAGCGCCACCGCTCCCGGTCCGGCATGTGATGCGAGCACCGGGCCGGCCTCGTCGACCCAGTACTCGACGCAGTGGTAGCGCTCCTGGACCCATTCGCCGAGCTGGCGGGCACGATCGGGCGCGTTCGCGTGCAGCAGCGCCGCGTGGATACGCGCGCCGGGTGCTGTCCGGGCTTCGATGAGCCCCTGCAGCGCGGTCATGCCGCGCTCGCGGGTGCGCACCTTCTCCACGGATTCAGCCTTCCCGTCGGCGAGGTCGAGGATCACCTTCAGCGAGAGCATCGAGCCGAAGGCCGCGGCGGCGCCGGAGATCCGACCCGACCGGCGCAGGAAATCGAGCGTGTCGATGAGCGCGAGCAGGTGCGTCCTGGGCGCGAGATCGCGCGCGAGCTGCGCGGTCTGCTCGAGCGACCGGCCCTCGCGGCGCGCTTTCGCGCAGGCGGTCGCGATGAGCCCGATGCTGCAGGCGGTCGAGCGCGAGTCGACGACGACGATGTTCGAGTCGATGATCTGCTGCGCCGTCGTCGTCGCGACCGAGAACGTGCCCGAGAACTCCGTCGCGACGGTAAGCACGAGCATGTCCGTGTATCCGTCGCGGACGGCCTGCTCGTACACCTCGCGGCACTCGCCGATGGACGGCTGCGACGTCGTCGGTTTCGCCTTCGGGTCCTTGACCTTCTCGTAGAACTGCTCGGCCGTGAGATCGACGTCCGCGGTGTACGACTCCGCGCCGAAGCTCACATGTAGGGGCAGCGTGCGCAGGTCGAGCTCGCGCCGCATCGCCTGCGGCAACACCGTTGTGCCATCGATGATGATGGCGAACGGGAACTTCCCACTCATCCCAGAACCCTCACTTCTCCCGCGATGACGCGCTGCTGACCATAGGGTGTTTCGACCACCAGCGCGCCATCATCGGCGAGGCTCACGGCGCGGCCGCGGAACGTCGGCGCGCCTGCGTCGCTGACCTCGACCTCGCGATTCAGCGTGATGGACCGGTGCCGCCACTCCGTCAGCGCCTCAGGCCATGCGGCCGGATCGGCCACCGCGTCCAGCTCCTTCGACAGGTTCGCCAGGAGGGCGAGCCGGTCGATCTCGTGGCCCGCCCGCCGCAGCGACGTCGCGGTCTGCGCGATGTCCTTCGGCAGCTCGCGTTGCCCGACGTTGATCCCGATCCCGATCACGACATGATCGGCGGCGCCGTGGGCGAGGACGCCCGCGATCTTGCCGTTCGTCAGCCACACGTCATTCGGCCACTTCACGCCGAGATCGGCGACGCCCATCGGACGGAGGGCCTTCGTCACGGCGACGCTTGCGAGCAGGGTGAAGAGGCCGGGCTCCGCCGGCGCCGGACGGAAGCTCCACGACGCGAGGAGTGACGCGCCAGGCTCCGAGAGCCACGACTTCTCGCCGCGGCCGTGCCCTGCCGTCTGCTGGTCGGCGACGACGATGGTCGACGCGGCCCCATCCCGAGCGAGCTCGCGGGCGCGATCCTGCGTGGACGCGATCGACGCGTGGTACTCGACGTTTCGGCCGAGCTCGCGCCCAAAGGCAGAGCGCACGGCGGTGTCAGCGAGGAGGGCAAGGCGGTCCACGGGCGAAAGGCTAGCGGTCGCTAGCGGAGCGTCACCGGGATCCGCACGAGCTCGTCGACGCTGCCGTCCTTCGCGCTGCGCGAGTACACCTCGATGAATGCAAGCGTCTCGGTGGCGACGCTGTAGGTGGCGTTCACCGAGTACGTGCCGCGGCCCGGCGCGCCCTGGCTCGCGGTCGTGAAGCCCTCAGCGATGACCCGGCCGCTCGTATCGCTGATCCGCCACTGCACATTCGCCTCGAAGACGCTCGCATCGCCGCTGATCGTGACGGGCGAGGTCACCTTCGCGTTCACGGTCGGCGTCTTCAGGGTTATCCCGCCCTTGGCGGAGACGACCGGCGATGGGTTCGGCGTCGGCGGACTGGACGCCGGGACGACGGTGGGCGTCGGCGTGGCCGGACCGGGAGTGCCCGCGGACCCGCACGCGGCCAGCGCCACGACGAGCACGAGGGTACTGAAGCGCATCACGCTCATATCAACGTCGACGTCGGGCTGGCGTCACTGGTTCCGCACAAGCTGCGCGCCGGCGGCCCGCACACGGACCACGCGACCGCGCCCGGGAGTCCCCGCGAGCGCCGCGGCCTCCTCCATCGCGGCTGTCACCCGGGGCGCGAGCCGGACAGGCGCGAACGCGATCACGCTCGGGCCCGCGCCGGACAGCGCGGCACCAAAGGCACCGGAGTCGCGAGCCGCTGCGACGATCTCCTCGAGCGCGGGAACGAGCTGCATCCGCGCGGACTCGTGCAGCCGGTCGTGCATCGCGACGGAGAGCAGCTGCCCATCGGACTTCAGGATCGCGGCGAGCAACGCCGATGCGTGCGCGAGGTTGAACACCGCGTCGGTCCGCGACACGTCCTTCGGCAGCACGCCCCGCGCGGTCTCGGTCGAGAGGCCGGCAGTGGGCACGAACAGGCAGACACGCCACGCGCTCGGGAACACAAACCGCACCGCCATCGGCCCGTCGGCCGACGGCAGCGCGATGGTGAACGCGCCGTAGAGGGCGGCTGCGACGTTGTCGGCGTGGCCTTCGACCTCGGCCGCGATGCGGAGCAGCGCGCGCTTCCCGAGGGGCGCGCCGGCGAGCGCGTTCGCGGCGACGACGCCACCGACGATGGCCGCCGCGCTCGAGCCGAGCCCGCGGCCGCCCGGGATCGCCGAGCGCTGCGTCACATGCTGCGGCCCGAGGTTGTGGCCGAGGCTCTTCGCGGCCGCACGCGCCGCCACGACGAACAGGTTGTCCTCACCCGTCGGCACGTCGCTCCCGTTGCCGTCGACCGTGACCGACCACGCCTGTGCCGGCTTGACCTCGAACTCGGCGAGGAGCGGCAGCGCGAGGCCGAATGAGTCGAAGCCGGGGCCGAGGTTGGCGCTCGTGGCAGGGACACGGACGCGGAGCTCGCTCATCGCGCCTGGATGGCCCGACGCACCGCGTCGAGCTCGGCATCCACCTCTGCGATCTGCGGCGCGAGCGCGATCGCGCGGTCCGGATCCTTCATCCCGTTGCCCGTGAGCACGCACACGACCTGCTTCGGCTTCTGGCCGGCGCGCGCGAGCTTGCGCAATCCGGCGAAGGCCGCGGCGCTCGCGGGCTCGCAGAACACGCCCTCGCAGCGCGCGAGGAACGTGTACGCGTCCAGGATCTCCTCGTCCGTGACTGCGGTGATGGAGCCGCCGGATTCGTCGCGCGCGCGCACCGCGCCGTTCCACGACGCCGGGTTGCCGATCCGTATGGCGGTCGCGATGGTCTGCGGATCGGCGACGACCTCGCCGCTCACGATCGGCGCCGCGCCCGCGGCTTGGAACCCGTGCATCTGCGGCCGGCGCTTCGCCATCTTCGCCTCGCGCGCTTCCGTGAACCCCTTCCAATACGCCGTGATGTTGCCGGCGTTGCCGACGGGGATGCAGAGCCAGTCCGGGGCGTCGCCCAAGGCCTCGCAGATCTCGAACGCGGCAGTCTTCTGGCCGTCGATGCGGTACGGATTCACGCTATTCACGAGCGTCGCCTCGCCGCTCGTCGCGAGCTCGCGCGACAGGGCCAGCGCGTCGTCGAAGCTGCCACGCACGGCGACGACGCGAGCCCCGAACGCGATGGCCTGCGACAGCTTGCCGAGCGCGACGTGGCCCGCAGGCAGCACCACCGCGCAGCGCAGGTGGCCGCGCGCGGCGTACGCCGCTGCCGACGCGGCGGTGTTCCCGGTGGACGCGCACAGGACGGCCTCTGCACCGTCCTCCATCGCCTTCGCGATCGCGAGCACCATGCCGCGATCCTTGAACGATCCGGTGGGGTTCGCACCCTCGACCTTCAGCCAGACCTCGGCGATGCCGGTGTCCTTCTCGACCTCGGGCGCGCGAATGAGCGGCGTGTCGCCTTCACCGAGCGACAGGCGCGGCGTCTTGGCCGTCACCGGTAGGTGTGCGCGGTACCGCTCGATGAGCGGGATGCTTTGGGACACCTGCCGATGCTAGCCGCCCGCGTAGCATTCGCGGCGTGAAGCTCAGCGCGAGAGAACGGCAGCTGCTCACGATCCTCGTGGTGCTGCTCATCGTGTTCGTCGCGTTGCAGGTCTTTGCGATCCTGTGGCAGGTCCTCGGGACGATCGCGGACGTCCTCATCATCTTTGGCGGCGCGTGGGCGTTCTCCTACGTGTTGGCCCCGCTCGTGGACCGGCTCGACCGCCGGACGCGCCTGAACCGTCTCGGCGCGGTGCTCGTCGTCTACGCCGCGATCTTCATCCTCCTTGCGGCGGCCGGCGCGTTCGCGGTGCCGCGGCTCGCGGAGCAGCTCGCGGCGCTCGCGGCGCGCGGGCCGGAGCTCGGGGCGAACGCGGACCAGGCGGCGAAGGACTTCCAGGCGAATCTCGACCGGCTCGGCCTGCCGGTGAATATTTCCCCGATATACGCGGCCCTACCCGGTCGGATCGCGGGGCTCGCCGGCACGTTCGCGTCCGACGCCCTGGGGGTGGTGTCGGCCACCGCGACCATCGTGTTCAACCTGCTCCTGGTCCTGATCATCGCGTTCCTCATGCTCCTGGACGGCGACGCGTTGTGGATCCGGTTCCGCGAGTCGCTGTCGGTCGAGCTGCGCAGCGAGTTCGAGCTCCTTCGGATGAGCAGCGACCGCGCGTTCGGCGGCTTCATCCGCGGTTCGCTCGTCCTCGGCGTGATCTACGGCACCGCCACGCTGCTGATCCTCGTCGCGTTCGGCGTGCCGTTCCAAGGGGTGCTCGCCGTGTTCAGCGGGCTCTTTGTGATGATCCCGTTCTTTGGTCCGATCCTCGCGCTGCTGCCGGTCCTCGCCATTTCAGCGCTCGGCGCGCCGGGATCGCTACTCCCTGTCGCGGTGCTGCTGATCCTCTTGCAGCAGGTGATGCTCAACGTCGTGAGCCCGCGGATCATGTCCAAGAACATCGGCATCCATCCGCTGTTCGTGTTCTTCGCTCTGCTCCTCGGCTCCAAGATCGCCGGGTTCTGGGGCGTGCTGCTCGGCGTCCCGGTCGCTGGGGTCATAAACACGTTCATCCGCTACTCACTCGAGCTCAGCTCCGGCCGCCGCCAGCGGACGCAGGCGGCTTCGCTGATGGAGGATTCCGAGATCGAAGTCTCGGCGAA